>JANNOT010000087.1:0-9634 GCA_031399375.1 Paraoceanicella sp. | reverse complement strand
TGAGCTTCTCGAACGCGTCGCCTACGATCTTGACTTGCGCGCCGCTAATCTCGGCAATGTCCTTGTTAAATTCCTTGAGCTGATCGAACGCCGCGTCGCGCTGGGTCTGGAGCGCGGCAAGATCGGCGGACCACTGCTTTTCACGGTCGGCGACCCGCGCATTGAACTCGGTCTGACGCCGGGTGTCCTGGTCGGCGAAGAAGTAGTAGATTCCCGCAATGGCGGCAAAGAGCAGGAGATAGACGACCGACTTTCCCAGAAGCTCGAAGATGCGGCCCAACCCCTCGGCCGCGGTATCCGCCCAGGTACGCCCGGTAACCGGCTTCGGGTCCGTTTCGGCCATCTCGCACTCCCCGTCCTGACCCTAGCAGATGCGGGGCGGGCGGAGAAGCGTCAGGGGTTCAGGCGGGTCACGTCCCAGCCCGCACCTGCCCGGGTCCAGCGGTAGCGGTCGTGCAGCCGCGCGGGGCCGTCGGCCCAGAACTCGATTTCCACCGGACGGATGCGAAAGCCGCCCCAGAACGGCGGGCGCGGCGGGTTCGGGCCCTTGAGCGCCGTCACCTTCGCGACCTCGGCCAAGAGATGCGCGCGCGAGGCGAGCGGGCGGGACTGCTCGGACGCCCATGCCCCCAGCCGGCTCGCGAGGCTGCGCGAGGCATAATAGCTGTCCGCCGCCGCCCCCTCTTCCTTCTCCACCAGGCCCCGCACGCGCACCTGACGGCGCAACGATTTCCAGTGGAGCACGAAGGCGGCCTTGCCCGAACCGATGATCTCCTGCGCCTTGGCGCTGCCATAGTTGGTGTAGAACACGAAGGCATCCGCCTCGATATTCTTCAGCAGGACCATGCGCGCGTTGGGCATCCCGTCCGCGTCCACGGTCGACAGCGCCATGGCGTTGGGATCGTTGGGCTCGCTCCGCTCGGCCTCGCCCAGCCAGGTGCGCACGATCTCGACCGGGTCCTCGCCCGCAAAGATCCCGCTGCGGCTTTCCAGAATGCTCATCGATCAACCCCCGTGTTCTGGCTGGCATATAGGGCGCGGCAGAGCCGCCGACCAGCGGGGGGGTGCGGCTTGCGGGGCTGGCGCTTCTGCCCTATGCCTGCGCCACGACGGGACGGACCGGAGGAGCGGCATGGCGGGCGCGGCGGGGTTGATGACGGGCAAGCGAGGCCTGATCATGGGCGTCGCCAACGACAAGTCGCTCGCCTGGGGCATCGCCCAGGAATGTGCCGCGGCGGGGGCCACGCTCGGCTTCACCTTCCAGGGCGAGGCGCTGGAAAAGCGGGTCCGCCCGCTGGCCGCGAGCGTGGGCTCCACCCTCGTCCTACCCTGCGACGTGGGCGATGCACGCTCGATCGACGCGGCCTTTGCCGCCGTGGCGGAGGCTTGGGGCAGCCTCGACTTCCTGGTCCACGCCATCGGGTTTTCCGACAAGAACGAGCTGCGCGGTCGCTACGTGGACACGTCGCACGCGAATTTCGAGCTGACCATGAACATCTCCGTCTACAGCTTCACCGCCGTGGCCCAGCGGGCCGAGAAGCTGATGGATCAGGGCGGGGCGATGCTGACCCTGACCTATTACGGCTCCGAGCGGGTCATGCCCCACTACAACGTGATGGGGGTGGCGAAGGCTGCGCTGGAGGCATCGGTGCGCTACATGGCCATGGATCTCGGCCCCCGGAACATCCGGGTGAATGCGCTCAGCGCCGGGCCGGTCAAGACCCTCGCCGCGTCGGGCATCGGGGATTTCCGCTACATCCTGAAGTGGAACGAGCTCAACTCGCCGCTGCGCCGCAATGTGACCCAGGCCGATGTGGGCAAGGCGGGGCTCTACCTTTTGTCCGATCTCGCCTCGGGCGTGACGGGCGAGACACACCATGTCGACGCGGGCTATCACGTGGTGGGGATGAAGGCCGAGGATGCGCCCGACATCGACGTGGTGCAGGGGAGGAAGGCATGAACGACCGGCTGCCGCACGAGAAGGGGTTCCACGTCTCCTGGGACCAGATCCACCGCGACAGCCGCGCGCTCGCCTGGCGGCTCGACCACCAGGGACCGGGGGCGGACGGGGCCTGGACAGCGATCGTCGCCGTCACCCGCGGCGGCATGGCCCCCGCGATGATCGTGGCCCGCGAGCTCGACATCCGCGTGGTCGATACCATCAGCGTGAAGAGCTACGACCACACCGCCCAGTCCGACGCGGTGGTGCTGAAGGCGCCCGATGCGTCGCTGGTGGCGGACGGTACGGGCATCCTCGTGATCGACGACCTGGTGGATTCCGGCAAGACGCTGGAACTGGTCCGCAATCTCTACCCCCGCGCCCATTTCGCGACGGTCTATGCCAAGCCCAAGGGCCGCATCATGGTGGACACCTACATAACCGAGGTCAGCCAGGACACGTGGATCTTCTTTCCCTGGGACATGGCGCTCCAGTATGTCGAGCCGTATCGGGGCCGCTGATGCTGGGTCGGCTTCTCGATGCGCTGATGGGGGCGGGCGAACGCGGGCTGCCCGAGCCCGACGCCCGGCTGGCGCTCGCCACCCTGCTCGTGCGCGTGGCGCGGGTCGACAGTGCCTATGACGCGCGCGAAATCGCCGTGATCGACGCCGTTCTGGCGCGCCGCTACAGCCTGACCACCGCCGAGGCGGCCGCGATGCGCGCCGAGGCGGAGCTGGAGGAGGCCCGCGCCCCCGACACCGTCCGCTTCACCCGCCTGGTCAAGGACGCCGTGGCCTACGAGGATCGCCTCGCGGTGGTCGAGGCACTCTGGCGCGTGGCACTGGCCGATACCAGCAGGTCCGAGGACGAGAACGGGTTCCTGCGCCTGACCGTCAACCTTCTGGGCGTGTCGGACCGCGACAGCGGCATCGTGCGCCAGGGGGTCGAGCGGGGTCGCGATGAAGCCTGAGCTGCTGATGATGGGACCGATGTCGCCACGCACGACCGCGGCGATCGAGGCGGCGTTTACCGTACACCGGTACTGGGCGGCCGGGGACGGCGCCGCGCTGCTGGCCGCGGTCGGCCCGCGGATCCGGGCGGTGGCGACCGACGGGCAACTGGGCTGCCCGCCCGCGGTGCTCGACCACCTGCCGGGCGTGGAGATGATCGCGAGCTACGGCGTGGGATACGACAACATCCCCGTGGCGGCGGTGCGCGCCCGGGGCGCCCGGGTGTCCAACACGCCCGATGTGCTCAACGATGCGGTGGCAGAGCTGACCATCGGTCTGATGGTGGCGCTCTGCCGCCGGATCGTGGCGGGCGACGCCTTCGTGCGCGCGGGCGACTGGGCACACCGTCCGTTCGGCCTGACGGGCGAGCTGACCGGGCGCACCGTCGGGATCCTCGGCCTCGGGCGCATCGGGGCCGAGATCGCGCGCCGCTGCGTGGCGATGAAGATGCAGGTCATCTACCACGCCCGCAGCCCGCGGCCCGATGCGCCCTATCCCTACCACGCCGACCTGACGGCCATGGCCCGCGCGGCGGACTGGCTGGTCGTCATCGCCCCCGGCACGGCGGAGACGCGGGGGATCGTCAGCCGCGCGGTGCTGGAGGCGCTCGGGCCCGACGGCGCGGTCGTCAACGTCGCGCGCGGCGCGCTGGTGGACGAGGCGGCGATGGTCGACCTGCTGGCGACCGGCGCGCTCGGCGGGGCAGCGCTCGATGTGTTCGAGGACGAGCCCCGGCCCCATCCCGGGCTCCTTGGGCTGCCCAATGTCGTCCTGTCCCCCCACCAGGGCAGCGCGACGGAACGCACCCGCGCCGCCATGGGCGATCTGGTGGTCGCGAACCTAATGGCCTGGCGCGACGGCAGGCCGCTTCTGTCCGAGGTGCTGGGCTGAGGCCCGGGGTTCACGCTGCCCTCACGCAACATCTGGCTGGATGGTCGGCACGGGGGAATTTCTTACCCCGCCGTTGCGTCGTGAGCGGGCATCGCGTGCGCCCCCAACCCATTTTCATCAGGAGACTTTCCATGCCCGACATTTCGGCGGCGCATCTCAGCGCCAAGAATGCCCAGATCCTGCAGGCCGCGCGCGATTTCAGCGTGGCCAAGCTGATCGACCCCGACCTGACCTGGTACCACCTGCGGCCCTGCCGGGTCCGGGTCCTGGTCATCGCGGACGGGCTCGACTTCTCGCTCGACAATTTCGGCCTGGCGACCTTCGTGGACACGCTGCTCGACACCGGGGGCCGGGTGCGGTTCCAGGTGACGCTGGGCCATATCGGCACCGTATCGAACGCGGCGATGATGGATTTCGACGCCCGCATCGCGAACCGGATCGAGAATTTCCGGTTTGACGAGCCCACGCATTTCGGACCGATGAGCTATGATGTCGTGTTCCTGTTCGGCATCGCCCAGAGCTTTTTCGGCCGCGGCACGTCGCCCGGTGGGCAGGCATATCCCGGCGACAGCCTGTCGGATGCGGAGCTTCAGGTGCTGGCGGAATTCCAGAACAGCGGCGGCGGGGTTTTCGCCACCGGCGATCACGGGCGGCTCGGGCGGTTCCTCTGCCACAGGGTCGCGCGGGCGCGCCACATGCGGCTCTGGGACAACACCTCGGGCAACGACGACCTCAACGAGGTCTCGATGGCGGGCGAGCGGCGCAACGACACCAACCGTCCCGGCGATCCCGGATCGCAGTTCGAGGATCAGTCCGACGCCATCCCCCAGCCGATCCAGCCCCGGATCTACAGCCGCACCTACGGCTTTTTCCGCTACACCTTTCCGCATCCGCTGCTCTGCGGGCCGAACGGGGTGATCCGGGTGATGCCCGATCACCCGCATGAGGGCGAGTGCATCGAGGGCGGCCCGGATGGCGAGACGATCGACTATACCGGCGCGATCGGTCCCGAGTTTCCGCCCGCCTCCGGCCCATGGCCCCGGCCGCTGCCCGAGGTGATCTCGACCAACACGGTCCTGTCGGGCACCACATCGGGGGGCAAGGATCCGACGACCCCCCACAGCTTCGGCGGCATCTCGGCCTATGACGGGCACCGCGCGGGCGTGGGGCGGGTGGTGACGGACGCGACCTGGCACCATTTCGTCAACATCAACCTGACGGGCGACCGCGACGTGCCACCGCTCGACCCCAAGAGCGAGGGGTTCCTCGCCACCCCCGCGGGCCAGGCGGCCTTCGAGAACATCAAGACCTATTTCCGCAACCTCGCGCTCTGGCTGGCGCGGCCGGAGAACATCAGCTGCATCAACACGCGCATCCTCTGGGGCCTCGTCTGGTCGGACCGGGTGCTGGAGGCGGTGCTCACCACCACGGAGATCAAGCTGACGGCGGTGGACGTGCACACCCTGTCGATCATCGGGCGCCATGCCCGCGACGTCCTGGGCAAGTTCGCGGGCCAGTGCCAGAGCGTGCGCCTGATCCTCGATCTGGTGTGGGAGGAGGTGGACCTGAAGCGCATCCCCGAGATCGACCCCTGGATCGTGGCCGAGCCGCGCAGGGGCGAGGACGGCGTGCCCTGGATGGACGGCAGGCCGCTGCTCGACATCGCGCTCGGCGGTGCGCTGGTCGCGATCAACCAGGCCCATCCCCGCCCGGACGCGAAGCTGGCCGAGGACCTGGGCGAGCAAGAGCTGACCCGGATCGCCCGCGAGGGTGCACGCGTCGGGCTCGATCTGGCGCGGGCATCGCTGAAGGCGAGCCTCGCGGCGGTCGAGCAGCGGATGCTGGGCTGAGGGGCGCGTGGTGGGACGTAGTGGGCTCGAACCACTGACCCCAGCGATGTGAACACTGTGCTCTACCAACTGAGCTAACGTCCCGGGCCGCGCCGTCTATAGGGCCCGGCCCGGGGCGGGGTCAAGCGGTATCGCGGGTGCGCGGTCGCAGCGGAATGAGACGCTCCAGCAGATCTGGTAGGTGGGTGTAGTCTGCCAGGAGCGCCTCGGGGGCGAGGGCGGCGACGCCCTCGCCTTCGGGCCCGAAGGTGTCGAGGATCGAGATCGTGCCCGCCGCCGCCGCCGTGCGCCGGTCGGTGTCCGTATCCCCGATCAGGGCCGCGCGCGACGCGGTCGCGCCGAGACGGGACAGCGTCTCGGTCAGGGGCCTCGGGTCGGGCTTGCGCACGGGCAGCGTGTCGGCCCCCACCAGCGCACCGAACCGTTCCAGGATGCCGAGCTCGCCCAGAAGCGTGCGCGCGAGCCCCTCGGGCTTGTTGGTGCAGACGCCGAGGCGCCACCCCGCCTCGGCCAGCCGGTCCAGCGCCGCCTCCACCCCCGGATAGAGCCGGCTATGGGCCGCGATCGCGGTGCCGTAGGCATCCAGCAGCTCCGGATAGAGCCGGTCCACCAGCGCCTCGTCCATGCGCCCCGCCCGCGACAGGCCCAGCCGCAGCATCGCCCGCCCACCCCGCATCGCGGTCCCGCTGTCGGGCCCGACCGCAAGCCCGGGCAGCCCGAGCCGGTCGAGGCAGATGTTCGCCGCCCCGATCAGATCGGCGGCCGTATCGGCGAGCGTGCCGTCCAGGTCGAATACCGCAGCCCGCATCATTCCCCCCGGCAATCTTTGGACATGATAAATGACCGGACGGCAGCGCGGCACGCATTTCCCCGCCCGTGCCGCGGTGGTACATACTGGCCCCAAAAACATATGTGAGGTCCGATGTCGAGCGCCGTTGTCATCCTTGCCGCCGGGCAGGGCGAACGCATGAAGTCCGACCGCGCGAAGGTGCTGCATGCCGTGGGGGGCGCGCCGCTGATCGCCCATGTCGTCGCCGCAGCGCAGGCCATCGCGCCCGAGCGGCTGGTGGTCGTCACCGGCCATCAGGCCGAGACGGTCGAGGCGGTCGTGCGCACCATCGCCCCCGAGGCGCATCTTGCCCGCCAGGACGAGGCGCTGGGGACCGCCCATGCGGTGGCACAGGCCCGCGCGGCGCTCGACGGGTCAGAGGGGGACGTGATCGTCCTCTATGGCGACACCCCATTCGTGCGGCCCGAGACGCTGGCGGCGATGCAGGCCGCGCGCAGGGGCGGGGCCGCGGTCGTCGTGCTCGGGTTCCAGGCGGCGGACCCGACCGGCTACGGTCGGCTGATCGCCACGGGCGACATGCTCGAGGCGATCGTGGAACACCGCGATGCGGATGCGGAAACCCGCGCCATCACGCTCTGCAATTCCGGCGTCATCTGTGCCGGGGCGGGCACGCTCTTCGGCCTGATCGATCGGGTAGGCAACGCGAACGCGCGCGGGGAATACTACCTGACCGACATTGTCGGGTTGGCCCGCGCGGGGGGGCATGCCTGTACCTTCGTGACGTGCCCCGAGGCGGAGACGCTCGGCATCAATTCCCGCGCCGATCTCGCGCGGGCCGAGGCTGCGTTCCAGTCGGCACGGCGGGGGGAGATGCTCGCGGGCGGCGTGACCCTGACCGCGCCCGAGACGGTATTCTTCGCCCATGACACCCATGTGGGCGCCGACACGGTGATCGGCCCCCATGTCGTGTTCGGCCCCGGCGTCACGGTCGAGAACGGGGCGGAGATTCGCGCCTTCTGCCATCTGGAGGGGTGCCATGTCGCCGAGGGCGCCCAGATCGGCCCCTTCGCCCGGCTGCGCCCGGGGGCGGAGATCGGCGAGGGTGCGCGCATCGGCAATTTCGTCGAGATCAAGGAGGCGCTAGTGGACCGCGGCGCCAAGGTCAATCACCTCGCCTATATCGGCGACGCAACGGTGGGCGAGGCCGCGAACATCGGCGCAGGCGCGATCACGTGCAACTATGACGGGGTGTCCAAGCACCGGACCGAGATCGGGGCGCGCGCCTTCATCGGGTCCAACAGCGCGCTCGTCGCGCCGGTGCGTGTGGGGGCGAATGCGTTCGTGGCCGCGGGCTCGACGATCACCGAGGACGTGGCCCCCGGCGCGCTCGCCGTGGGTCGGGCGCGACAGGCGACCAGGCCCGGCCTTGCCATCCGCCTGATGGACAGGCTGCGCGCGCTCAAGGCCGCCCGATCGCGGGAGGATGCGTGATGTGCGGGATCGTCGGCGCGCTTGGCCGGGACGACGTCGCCCCGCGGCTGCTTGCGGCACTGCGGCGGCTCGAATACCGCGGCTATGACAGCGCGGGGATCGCCACGCTGAACGGCGGCGCGATCGAGATGCGCCGCGCGGTGGGCAAGCTCGCAGCACTTGCCGACGTGCTCGCGGCCCGGCCGCTCTCGGGTCATGCGGGCATCGGCCACACCCGCTGGGCCACCCATGGCAGGCCGTCCGAGGTCAATGCCCATCCCCACCGGGCGGGGCGTGTCGCCGTGGTTCACAATGGGATTATTGAGAATTTTCGCGAACTGCGCGGCGAACTCGCGGCCCGCGGGATCGTGTTCATCTCGCAGACCGACACGGAGGTGGTGGCCCAGCTCTGCGCGCACCTCATGGAAGAGGGCGCGGGACCCGAGGCGGCGGCGACCGGGACGCTCGCGCGGCTCGAGGGCGCCTTTGCGCTCGCGTTTCTTTTCGAGGGCGAGGCGGACCTGATGATCGCCGCCCGCCGCGGCTCGCCGCTGGCCGTCGGACATGGCGACGGCGAGATGTTCGTCGGATCGGACGCGCTCGCCCTCGCGCCCCTGACCGACCGGATCACGTACCTGGAGGAGGGGGACATCGCCATCGTCCACCGGGCGGGCGTTCACGTGCGCGACGCGGCCGGCATGGCCGTGACCCGGCCCGTCCGCACCGTCTCGCTCGACAGCGTGCTGGTGGACAAGGGCACGCACAAGCATTTCATGCACAAGGAAATCCACGAGCAGCCCTCGGTCACGGCCTACGCGCTTGGGCACTATCTCGACCAGGGACGCGGCGGGATCGCACCGATCGCGGTCGATTTCACCCGTGCGGACCGCGTGGTGCTCGTGGCCTGCGGCACCGGGCATTACGCCTGCCATGTCGCGAAATACTGGTTCGAGCAGATCGCGCGGATCCCGGTGGAAATCGACATCGCGTCCGAGTTCCGGTATCGCGCGCCACCCCTGTCGGGGCGGGAGGTCGCGATCTTCGTCAGCCAGTCGGGCGAGACGGCCGATACCCTCGCCGCCCTGCGCCATGCGGCGCCCCTGCTTGGCCAGACCGTCGCCGTCGTCAACGTGGCCGAGAGCTCCATCGCCCGGGCAGCCGGGGTCAGCCTGCCGATCCTCGCGGGGGCGGAGATCAGCGTGGCCTCGACCAAGGCGTTCACCTGCCAGCTTCTCGTGCTCGCGGCACTTGCCATCACCGCCGGGCGCCAGCGCGGGACCATCGACGGGGCCGAGGAGGCCCGCCTGACCCGCGCGCTCTGCGACGTGCCGGGCGCACTGAACCGGACCCTCGCGCTGGAGCCGCGGATCAGGGACATCGCGCGCGAGCTCGCCGGGGCGCGCGACGCGCTCTTTCTCGGGCGCGGGCCGATGTACCCCCTGGCTCTCGAGGGGGCGCTGAAGCTCAAGGAACTGAGCTACATCCATGCCGAGGGCTATGCCTCGGGCGAGCTGAAGCACGGGCCCATAGCGCTGATCGACGCGGGCGTGCCCGTCATCGTCTTTGCCCCGCGCGACGCCCTGTTCGAAAAGACCGTCTCGAACATGCACGAGGTGATGGCCCGCGGCGGGCGCGTCGTGCTCGTGACCGACCCCGCCGGTGCGGCAGAGGCGGGGGGCGATGC
>JANNOT010000079.1:0-5715 GCA_031399375.1 Paraoceanicella sp. | reverse complement strand
TAGGAGCCCGACTGCTTGAGCAGCTCGTCGACCAGCGTCGTCTTGCCGTGGTCGACATGGGCGATGATCGCGATGTTGCGCAGGGTCATGGCGGGGCGGTCCTGGAATGCGGAGATGCCGGGGCTGGCGTTGCACCGGCACTTAGGCGAAACACCCCCGCTTGACCAGCCCCTTCGCAGATGCGGGAGCGCTAAAGCCGGATGACGTAGTCCTTGCGCGTCGTCTCGATCACCTCCCACACGCCGGTGAAACCGGGGCGCAGGATGAAGCTGTCGCCGCTCCCCACATGCATCGGCGCCCCGCCGTCGGGGGTGATGACGGAGCGGCCCGAGAGGATCCGGCAATACTCCCATTCGGTATACATGATGCGCCAGGCGCCCGGGCTCGCCTCCCACACCCCGGCGTGGAGCCCCTCTGCCTCCCGCGTCTCCACCGCCCAGGTGCGAAAGCGCGGGGCACCCGCGATCACGCGGGCGGGATCCGGCGCGGTCTCCTCCGGCACGATCCCGTCCAGGGCGACGCGCGCGAACAGGCTCATAGCCCGATCGGGGACATGATCTCGGGCTCGATCACCCGCACGCCCGGCAGCCCCTCGACCAGCACCCCCGCGGATTGCTCGAGCAGGGGAAAGGTGCGGTAATGGCAGGGGATCACGGTCTCGAACGCAAAGAACGTCTTGGCCGCATAGGCCGCGCGGCGCATGTCCATGGTGAAATGCCCCCCCGCGCTCAGGATCCCGATCTGGGGCGCATGCAGCGCCTGGAACACCGCCATGTCGGCCATCACGTCGGTGTCGCCCGAGACGTAGATCGTCTTGCCCTCGCCCGCGATCATGAAGCCGCATTCGGAGCCTGCGTAGCCGAGCCCGCCCAGGGTGGACGAATGGCTCGCCGCGACGAGCGTCACCTGCACCGACCCGAGGGCCACGGTGCCGCCGCGGTTGAAGCCCACGGTGGCGATGCCCTCGGTCGTCTCGAGATGGGACATCAGGTCGTAGATCCCGACCGCGGGGATGCCCGCCACCTTCGCGATCGCCACCGTGTCGCCCAAGTGATCGCCATGCCCATGGGTCACGAGGATCGCCGTCGCGCCCTCCACCGCCTCGTCGCGGCGATCGGGCGGAAAGACCGGGTTGCCGGTCAGCCAGGGATCGACGAGCAGCATCTGGTCGCCGATCGCGATGCGGAACCCCGAATGGCCGAGCCAGGTGATCTGCATGGGACGTGCTCCGTTGCGGTTGACGCGCCCGTGTCCCACGGGCGAAGTCGGCCGGTCAAGCGGTTTGGGGGACCCCATGGACTGGATGGCGGCGGTCGACAATTACTGCGAACGGCTCGGGCCGGGGTTCTGGGCGGAGCCGGTGAATGCGCTGACCAACGCGGCGTTTCTGCTTGGCGCCGTCTATGCATGGATGCGGGCGGCGGGCGATCCGGGCGCGCGGCTGCTGGCCATTCTGCTCGGGCTGATCGGCGTGGGATCGTTCCTCTTTCACACGCTCGCCACCCGGCTCGCGGGGCTCGCTGACGTGGTCCCGATCCTTCTCTTCATCCTCACCTATCTCTACCTGGCGACGCGGCGGTTCTTCGCTGCCCCTGTCTGGCAGGGGCTTCTGGCGGCGGCGCTGTTCCTGCCGCTCTCCATCGGCGTCGCGGGGGTGGTGCGGGGCACGGTCAGCTCGCTCAACGGGTCCGAGGGGTATCTCGGCGTCGTCGTCGCGATCCTCGTCTATGCCGCCGCCCTGACCCGCGGCGCGCCTGCCACGGCGCGGGGGCTGCTCGTCGGGGCGGCGCTGCTCATGCTCTCGCTCACCGCCCGGTCGGCGGACGCGGCGACATGCGGGGCCACGCCCTTCGGCACGCATTTCCTGTGGCACCTGGTGAACGGCGCGATGCTCGCCTGGATGATCGGGGTCCTGCGCGCCCATCCCCGGTCGGTTGCACGGGCGCGGGGCGCCTTGTAAGACCGGGGGCGAGACGAAAGGCGGACCCATGGCCATCGACATCGACACCGCGCGCAAGGCCGCGCATCTGGCCCGGATCCGGGTGGAGGAGGGTGACCTGGCAGCGCTTGCGGCCGAGCTGTCCGGTATCCTCGGCTTCATGGAAGAGCTCGCCTCGGTCGATGTGACGGGGGTGGAGCCGATGACGGCCGTGACGCCGATGCCGCTCCAGACCCGGGACGATGCGGTCACCGACGGGGGCGATGCGGCGCGCGTGCTCGCCAACGCGCCGCTCGCCCGGGACGGGTTCTTTGCCGTGCCCAAGGTGGTCGAATGACCCTGAACGCCCTGACCATCGCCGCGGCGCGCGACCTGCTGCGCGCGCGCAAGATCACGGCGGCGGAGCTGGCCGAGGCCTGCCTGTCGGCCATGGCGGCGGCGGGCGCGCTGAACGCGGTCGTGCACCTCACCCCGGACCTCGCCCGCGCCCAGGCGGCGGCGGCGGATGCACGGCTCGCGGCAGGCGACGCCCCCGCGCTCTGCGGGATCCCGATCGGGATCAAGGATCTGTTCTGTGTCGAGGGCGTGGCGACCCAGGCGGGCAGCCGGATCCTCGAGGGGTTCCGCCCGCCCTACGAGAGCACGGTGACCGCACGGCTCTGGTCGGCGGGGGCCGTCTGTCTGGGCAAGCTGAACATGGACGAATTCGCCATGGGCTCGTCCAACGAAACCTCGGTCTACGGCCCTGCCATCAGCCCCTGGCGGCGGGCGGGCGACACGGCACCGCTCACCCCAGGCGGCTCGTCGGGCGGGTCTGCGTCGGCGGTGGCGGCGGACCTCTGTCTGGGCGCCACGGGGACCGACACGGGCGGATCCATCCGCCAGCCCGCCGCCTTCACCGGGATCGTGGGGCTGAAGCCGACCTATGGCCGGGTGTCGCGCTGGGGGATCGTCGCCTTCGCCTCGTCGCTCGACCAGGCGGGCCCGATGACCAAATCGGTGCGCGACGCTGCCATCATGCTCGGCGCCATGGCGGGGCACGACCCGCGCGACAGCACCTCGGCCGACCGGACCGTCCCCGATTTCGAGGCGGCCCTGACCGGCGACATCCGCGGCGCGCGCATCGGCATCCCGCGCGAATACCGGGTGGACGGCATGCCGGGCGAGATCGAGGCGCTCTGGACCCGCGGTGCCGAGATGCTGCGCGATGCGGGGGCCGAGGTGGTGGACGTGTCCCTGCCCCATACGCGCTACGCCCTGCCCGCCTACTATGTCATCGCGCCCGCCGAGGCGTCATCCAACCTCGCGCGCTATGACGGCGTGCGCTACGGGCGCCGGGCGGAGCTTTCCCCAGGCGAGGGCATCGTGGATCTCTACGAGAAAACCCGCGCAGAAGGCTTCGGGCCGGAGGTGCGCCGCCGGATCATGATCGGCGCCTATGTGCTGAGCGCGGGGTTCTACGACGCCTACTACCTGCGCGCGCAGAAGGTCCGCACCCTGATCCGGCGGGATTTCGAGACGGTGTTCGCGGGCGGCGTGGACGCCATCCTGACCCCCGCCACCCCCTCCGCCGCCTTCGGCATCGGCGAGATGGCGGGCGCGGACCCGGTGCAGATGTACCTCAACGACGTGTTCACGGTGACGGTGAACCTGGCCGGGCTGCCCGCGCTCGCGGTCCCCGCGGGCCTCGACGGCACGGGCCTGCCCCTCGGCCTCCAGCTCATCGGGCGGCCCTGGGAGGAGGGGGGGCTGCTGAACACGGGGCTCGCGATCGAGCGCGCGGCGGGGTTCGGGGCAAAGGCTGCGCGCTGGTGGTAGGCGGGGCGGGCGATCACACCCGCAGGTTGCCGGCGCTCTTTCGTCCGTCGCGGCCGTCGATCAGGTCGTACTCGATGGGCTGGTTGTCCTGGAGCCCGCGCAGCCCGGCGGCCTGGACGGCGGAGATGTGGACGAAGATGTCCTTGCCCCCGTCATCGGGCTGAATGAACCCGTAGCCCTTTTCGGTGTTGAACCATTTCACGGTGCCTTTAGCCATCCCGAGCCGCCCTCAAAGCCTCACCGGGGCGGACATGCCCCAGCCTCTGCGCCGCCGCGTATCCATGTGCGACTGTTGGACCCGGGGGTCTGCAGGCAACGGAACCCAATTGCGTCCCAAAACGTACCGCGAATCGGCCCATCGGACAATTCCTGCGTGATGGGCGGCGTGGCTGGCAACGGGCGGTCGGGCACCCTATACTGAAGGTTGCGGAACGGATGCCATGGGCGGGGCGGAGGGTTGGCGGCGGTGGCGCGACTGGTGCTTGTGCTGCTTGTTCTCGGCGCGGTCGGGGTGCTCGTCTGGGGCATCCTGCGCAGCTGGGACCGGCGCGACCGCGATGGGGAGGGTTCGATGGGAAGCGGGACGATGCGCTGGATCGGGTTTGCCGTCCTGCTCGTGCTGATCGTGGTGGTCGCGAGCAACGCCATCGGGGCGGCGCGTCCCTGATGGCGACCGATCGGTATCAGGGCCGCTACAGCCCGGGCGCCGCGCCCGGGACGCCGGCAGGACCCGTTCCGGCGGACGCTGGCCGCTTTGCCGGGCGCCCGGCGCGGCAGGTGTCGGGGCGGGCGCGGCTGCTCTACCTCGCCGCCCTGCCGATGCTGATCGCGGGCATCGGCGAAATCCTGGGCGGCGATCCGACCGGCATGGCGGTGGAACTCGGCAGCTTTGCCCTTCTGGTCTCGGGCGCCGTGCTCGTGAATGAGGGGCTGAAGGCCGAGGATGCCTTTCGCGCCCGCAAGGTCGCCCGCCCGCCCGCCTTCCCGCGCAAGATCGTGGCGGCGGTCCTGACCGGCGCGGGCGTCGGTCTGGGCGCGGCACTCGGCTGGGGTCTGGGCGCACCGGGCATCGGCTTCGGCATCGGCGCCACGCTTGCGCATCTGGCCGCCTTCGGGCTCGACCCCCTGCGCGCCAAGGGCATGACCGGCATCGACGCGGCCGAGACCGAGCGCGTGGCGCTTGCCATCGAGCGGGCGGAGGCCATGCTGTCGGAAACGCTCGAGGCCGCGCGCCGCTTCGCCGACCGCGCGCTCGAGGGCCGGGTGGAACGCTTCGCCAGCGCCGCGCGCGAGGTGTTTCGCACCGTCGAGGCGGACCCCCGCGACCTCAGCCGCGCGCGCCGCTTCCTCGGCATCTACCTGACGGGTGCCCGCGATGCGACGGTGAAGTTCGCCGACATCTACGCCCGGGGCCGCGACCCGCAGGCGCGCCGGGACTACGAGGCCCTGCTGGGCGATCTGGAGACGAGCTTTGCCCGGCACCGCGAGACGCTGATGATCGAGGATCGCGGCGCGCTCGACGTCGAGATCGAGGTGCTGCGCCAGCGGCTCAAACAGGACGGGCTCGCCTGAGGGCCGCCCGCATTCGCGACAGGAGAACCCCCATGACGCCGTCCGATACGCCCGCCCCCGCGCCATCCGTCGCCGAGGTCACCGCCGTGCAGCTTCCGCCACCACCGCCAGAGCCGATGGCGCTTGCCACCGCCCCCGCCGCGGACCAGGAGGTGATCCGCGCCCGGATGGTCGAGCTCGACATGACCGATAGCCAGTCGATCATCCGTTTCGGCTCGGCCGCGCAGGAAAAGCTCAACGTCATCTCGGACCAGATGCTGACGGGCGTGCGCAACAAGGATGCGGGCCCCGCCGGGTCGAGCCTGCGCGAGATGGTCACGACCCTGCGCGGCTTTGACGTGGACGAACTCGACCCCGAGCGCAAGCAGAGCTGGTGGGAGCGGCTC
>JANNOT010000070.1:0-2001 GCA_031399375.1 Paraoceanicella sp. | reverse complement strand
CGACCGCGTGCGCCGCGAACCGAGGGGGACCGTGCGTCCCACCGGCTATCCGCGCCCGGACCCGCACCGGCGTGGAAGCAGCGTCCGGGTCGCAGAGACGGCCCGAGCCCCATCGCGGCAGGCTGCACGCCGTTCGCCGTGGCGCGGCTCGGGTCGCTGCCGCCCGGAGCGGCCTGACCGCGGGGCCACTGCACGGCCCGATCCGATATGCGCGATCGGAGCGTCCGGCATGAGCCGGCGTACGGAGTTCTTCGGCTCGGCCGTGTCCGATGTAGAGAGCGTGCTGACCATCATCGCGGGGATCCTCGCCCGTCCGCGGGCCGAGCGCGACCGTGCCCGCCTGGGTGAGGCGCTGCGCGATCTGGAGGCGATGCGCCCCCGGCTGACCCGCGCGGTGCGCGCTGCGGAGATCGAGGCGGAGGGCTCGCGCGCCGTGGCGCAGGAGATCGGCGGGACCCTGCGCACGCTCCGCGCGACGCTGAAGCGGTGGGACCAGATGGTCGGGCGCCTCACGACCAATCTCGGCTCCGAGCCGATCGCCCTGCTGCCGCCGCGCCCGCGCAATGCGCCGGTCTCGGTTCAGGTCGGGATCCTGGGCCGGGCGTTCCAGGCACTGGCGGTGCAGAGGGGAGAGGGCGTGGCGCAGGCGGCCGTGTCGGACGCCGACGGGCTTTATCCCGACCTGCCCTCGGACCCCGCCCGCTTCACGGCACAGCTTCACGCGGCCTGGCGCCTGCTCGCCGCGCGCGGGCGGACGCCGACGGCCCGGTTTCTCGACGTGGGCTGCGGATCGGGCAGCAAGCTCTTGATCGCCGCCTGCATGTTCCCCGAGGTGCACGGGATCGAGCGGGACCCGGGCTACCTCGCCCTGGCAAGGCCGCTCGACGACGGGGCGCGGATCCGCGTCATCGAGGGCGACGCGCGGGAGTTCCCCGACTACGCCGCCTATGACGTCGTGCATGCCTACCAGCCGATGCGCGACGAAAAGCTGCTCGCACTCGAAACCTGGATGATCGCCCATGTCCGGCCCGGCACGGTGCTGGTCGCCCCCTATGACGGGTTCCGCGACCGGGCGGCGGGCTACGGGGCGAGCGAGGTCGCAGGCGGCGTCTATCTCTGCGGCACAGCGATGCGCGAGGCCGAGGCCTGGGCCACCAGCGCGCAGGATGTCGGGCTCGACATCCCGGACCCCGCCTTGCTCACCCCGCAAGGGGCCGACGGCCTCTGGGCCGACGTTGCCCTGCGCAACCGGGCCGAGGGGTTCGGGGCCTGAACCCTCTGGCAACGCCGCAGGCCCTGCCGCATGATCGCGCCGGAACCGGGGGGGCACATGGATCATCTCAAGACCGTCGAGGACCGTCTGCTCTGGCTCGCGTGCTGGACCATCCACCAGGCGAACCACCTGCGCCCGAAGGCCGGGGGCGAGGTGAAGGTGGGGGGCCACCAGGCGTCCTGCGCCTCGATGGTGTCGCTGATGACCGCGCTCTATTTCCATGCCCTGCGGCCCGCGGACCGGGTGGCGGTCAAGCCCCATGCCTCGCCGCTCTTTCACGCCATGCACTACCTGATGGGCAGCCAGACCCGGGCGAAGCTGGAGAATTTCCGCGGGATGGGGGGCGCCCAGTCCTATCCCAGCCGCACAAAGGACGTGGATGACGTCGATTTTTCGACCGGGTCGGTCGGGCTCGGCGTCGCGGTCACGGCATTTGCAAGCCTCGTGCAGGACTACCTCGCCGCCAAGCCCTGGGCGGACCGGCGCCCGATGGGGCGGATGGTGGCGCTGATCGGCGATGCGGAGCTTGACGAGGGCAACATCTACGAATGCCTCCAGGAAGGTTGGAAGCACGACCTGCGCAACACCTGGTGGATCATCGACTACAACCGCCAGAGCCTCGACGGCGTGGTGCGCGAGGGGCTGTGGCGGCGGATCGAGGCGATCTTTGCCGCCTTTGACTGGACCGTGGTGCGGCTGAAACACGGCGCGCTGCAACGCGCGGCCTT
>JANNOT010000065.1:0-2400 GCA_031399375.1 Paraoceanicella sp. | reverse complement strand
GAGCTGCACCGTGACGATCCCCGTCATGTGCGCGCGCGACAGGCGCTGGAAGATCACGATCTCGTCGAGCCGGTTCAGGAATTCGGGTCGGAAATGCCCCCGCACCGCCTCCATCACCTCGCTCCGCGCACCGGAGACTTCCGCCCCCTCGGGCAGGGCGGACAGCGCCTGCGCCCCGAGATTCGACGTCAGCACGATGAGGGTGTTGCGAAAATCGACCCTGCGGCCCTGCCCGTCCGTCAGCCGCCCCTCGTCGAGCACCTGGAGCAGGACGTTGAAGACGTCCGGGTGGGCCTTTTCGACCTCGTCGAACAGCACGACCTGATAGGGGCGGCGGCGGACCGCCTCGGTCAGCACCCCGCCCTCCTCGTAGCCGACATAGCCCGGGGGGGCGCCGATCAGACGGCTGACCGCGTGCTTTTCCATGAACTCGCTCATGTCGATGCGCACCATTGCCTGGTCGTCGTCGAACAGGAACGCGGCCAGCGCTTTTGTCAGCTCCGTCTTGCCCACGCCGGTGGGGCCGAGGAAGAGGAAGCTGCCCTGCGGCCGGTTCGGGTCGCTCAACCCCGCGCGCGAGCGGCGCACGGCGTTGGAAACGGCGCGCACCGCCTCCTCCTGCCCGATGACCCGGCGGCCGATCTCGTCCTCCATGCGCAGAAGCTTCTCGCGTTCACCCTCGAGCATCCGGTCCACGGGGATCCCGGTCCAGCGTTCGACCACCTGAGCGATGTGCTCGGGCGTCACCGCCTCCTCCACCAGCACGTCCGCCTCCGCCCCCTCGGCGTCGGCCAGCTGGCGCTCCAGGCCCGGGATGATGCCGTAGGCGAGCTCGCCCGCCCGGGCGAGATTGCCCTGCCGCTTGGCGGTCTCGAGCTCGGTGCGGAACTGGTCCAGCTCCTCCTTCAGGTCGCGCGCGCCCTTGAGCTTGTCGCGCTCGGCCTGCCAGCGCGCGGTCAGCTCGGCCGACCGCTGGCTCAGCTCGGCAAGCTCGCGCTCCAGCCGCCCGAGGCGGTCCTGGCTCGCCGCGTCCCGCTCCTTTTTCAGCGCCTCGGATTCGATCTGCTTCTGGAGGATTTCGCGGTCGAGCGCGTCAAGCTCCTCTGGCTTTGAATCGACCTCCATCCGCAGACGGCTCGCGGCCTCGTCCATCAGATCGATGGCCTTGTCGGGCAGGAACCGGTCGGCGATGTAGCGCGCGCTCAGGGTGGCGGCCGCGACCAGCGCGGAATCCATGATCCGCACGCCGTGGTGCAGCTCATACTTCTCCTTGATCCCGCGCAGGATCGAGATCGCGTCCTCCACCGACGGCTCGCTGACGAACACCGGCTGGAACCGGCGCGCGAGCGCTGCGTCCTTTTCGACATGCTTGCGGTATTCGTCGAGCGTGGTCGCCCCCACGCAGTGCAACTCGCCCCGCGCCAGTGCGGGCTTCAGCAGGTTCGACGCGTCCATCGCCCCGTCCGCCTTGCCCGCCCCCACCAGCGTATGCATCTCGTCGATGAACAGGATCACGTCGCCCGCGGCCGCGGTGACCTCGGTCAGGATCGACTTCAGCCGCTCCTCGAACTCGCCGCGGAACTTCGTGCCCGCGATCAGCGAGCCCATGTCGAGCGCCATCAAGCTCTTGTTCCGCAGGCTCTCGGGCACGTCGCCGTTCACGATGCGGATGGCCAGGCCCTCGGCAATCGCTGTCTTGCCCACACCGGGCTCGCCGATCAGGACGGGATTGTTCTTTGTGCGCCGCGACAGGACCTGCATCGTCCGGCGGATCTCCTCGTCGCGGCCGATCACGGGGTCGATCTTGCCATCGCGCGCCGCCTGGGTCAGGTCGCGGGCGAAGCGCTTGAGGGCGTCGTAGCCCTCCTCGGCCGTCGCGCTGTCGGCGGTGCGCCCCTTGCGCACGTCATTGATGGCCTCATTGAGCTTCTGGGCGCTGACCCCGGCGGCCTTCAACGCCTCGGCTGCGGGCGATTTGACGATGGCCAGTGCGGTCAGAAGCCGCTCGACAGTCACATAGGCATCACCCGCCTTTTCGGACAGCGTCTGCGCCTCGGCCAGCACCTGCCCGGTCGCGGGATCAAGGAACATCTGCCCCGCGCCCTGCACCTTGGCCTGCTTGGACAGAGCCGTCTCCACCGCTTCACGCACCCGCGGGGCATCGCCACCAGCCTTGGTGATGAGATTGGCGGCGAGGCCCTGGTCGTCGTCGAGCAGCGATTTCAGGATGTGTTCGGGAAGAAAGCGCTGATGGTTTTCGCGCATCGCGATGGTCTGGGCGGCCTGAAGAAAGCCGCGCGACCGCTCCGTGAACTTGTCCAGGTTCATGGGGTGTCTCCTCGTCCAGGGGCACCCGCCGTCGGACCGCCCGGAACGGCGGCGCGGTCCTGTCGCGGGCCT
>JANNOT010000046.1:0-3050 GCA_031399375.1 Paraoceanicella sp. | reverse complement strand
CGGATGCGGAATTCGCGCAGTGCACGGTCGATCCGCGCAATCGCCTCCTCGGGCGTGGGCGCCCAGGCGGTTACCTTCTCCAGCAGGCTGTCGTAGTAGCGCGTGATGACCGCGCCAGAATAGGCGGTGCCGCCGTCGAGCCGGATGCCGAAGCCGGTGGCACCCCGGTAGGCGGTAATGCGGCCGTAGTCGGGGATGAAGTTGTTGAGCGGATCCTCGGTGGTGATCCGGCACTGGATGGCGTGGCCGCGGAGGGTGACATCCTCCTGCCGCGCGACGCCCGTTGCCTCGGCGAGGGTCTTGCCCTCCGCGATCAGGATCTGGGCGCGGACGATGTCGATGCCGGTGACCTCCTCGGTCACCGTATGCTCGACCTGCACCCGGGGGTTCACCTCGATGAAGTAGAAACGCCCCTCGTCCATGTCCATCAGGAACTCGACGGTGCCCGCGCATTCGTAGTTGGCGTACTGCGCGATCTTCAGGCCGAGCCCGCAGATCTCCTCGCGCTGGGCCTGGGTCAGGTAGGGGGCGGGGGCGCGTTCGACGACCTTCTGGTTGCGGCGCTGGACCGAGCAGTCGCGTTCCCAGAGATGATAGATCGACCCGTGGGTGTCGCCGAGGATCTGCACCTCCACATGGCGGGCGCGCTGGATCATCTTTTCCAGGTAGCCCTCGCCATTGCCGAAGGCGGCCTCGGCCTCGCGCCGGCCCTCGCGGACCTTGTCCTCGAGCTCGCCGGCGTTGAGGATGGGCCGCATCCCCCGCCCGCCGCCCCCCCAGGATGCCTTGAGCATGAAGGGGTAGCCCACCTCGTCGGCCATGCGCCGGATCTCGGCCATGTCGTCGGGCAGGACGTCGGTGGCGGGGATCACCGGCACGCCCGCGGCGATGGCGGCGCGGCGCGCGCTCGCCTTGTCGCCCAGAAGGCGCATGGTCTCGGCCCGGGGCCCGATGAAGGTGATGCCCGCGCGGGTGCACGCATCGACCAGGTCGGGGTTTTCGGAGAGAAGCCCGTAGCCCGGATGGATCGCGTCGGCACCTGACATCTTGGCAACGCGGATGATCTCGGGGATCGAAAGATAGGCCGCGACCGGCCCCATCCCCTCACCGATGCGGTAGGCCTCGTCCGCCTTGAAGCGGTGGAGGCCGAGCTTATCCTCCTCGGCATAGACCGCGACGGTTCGCTTGCCCAGTTCGTTGGCCGCCCGCATCACCCGGATCGCGATCTCGCCCCGGTTGGCGATGAGGATCTTCTTGAACTGGGGCATGGCGGGATCCCGGGGCCGGAGGCGGTGCTTCGCAAAACTGTTACCGAGGCCCCGGTCATTGTGCAATGCGGGAGACGGGGGGCCTGCGCGGGGGCCTGGTGGCCCGCCGACCCCCCCCGCCTGTCGGCCGGTCTGCGCGCAGGGGCGGCGGGACGCCGTGCCGCCGCGGGCCCGGGGCGCTGTCGGTCGATCGTCTAGAACACGTCCTTGCGCCGCCGGATTTCGGCGAACACGGCGGCGTCGTCGGCCCCGGGCAGGCCGATGGCCGCCTTCACCTCCGGCAGATGGGCGCGCAAGAACGGGTTGGTCGCACGCTCTTCGGCCAGGCGCGTCGGGACGGTCGGCGCGCCCTTGTCCCGCGCCGCGGCGACCGCGGCCGCGCGGGCCTGCAGCGCCGCATTCCCCGGTTCGATCGTCACGGCGAACCGGGCGTTTGCGGCGGTGTATTCGTGACCCGAGCAGATCAGCAGCTCTCCCGGCAGGTCGAGGAACTGGCTGAGGCTCGCCCACATCTGTGCCGCCGTCCCCTCGAACAGCCGACCGCAGCCGAGCGCCATCAGGCTGTCGGCGGTAAAGGCCGCGTCGCGGAACACGAAGGCGATGTGGCCCACTGTGTGGCCCGAGACATCGATCACCTCCGCCACGCTCTGCCCGACGCTGACGGTGTCGCCGGGCCGAAGCGCGACGTCGAGCCTCGGCAGCCGGTGCGCATCGGCCTCCGCCCCCAGCACCTTGGCGTTGTCGCGGGCGCGCAGGGCATCGACCGCCTGGATGTGGTCGTCATGGTGATGGGTGATCAGGATCGTGTCGAGCCGCCAGTCCCGCGCATCAAGCTCGGCCAGGATTGGCCCCGCCTCGGGCGCATCCACCAGCGCGACGTTCCCCGTTTCTGTGTCCCGGATCAGGTAGGCATAATTGTCCGAAAGACAGGGAACGGTGACGATTTCGAGCGGCATGGGCAAGGCTCCTCGGCTGGGCTAGACTGCGGCCGGGACTATCCATCAGGGGGCCTGGCCGCGCAATGCACTTGGACGTGGTGGACCTGCGCAGCTTCTACTACCGCACCCGGCTGGGGCGCAGCGTGAAGCTGACGCTGCAGGTTTCGCTGCGCACGCTCTGGCCCGGGGTTGCGGGCGAGACGGTGGCGGGCTTCGGGTTCGCCGCACCGCTCCTGCGGCCGTTCCTGGGCGAGGCGCGGCGGGTCATCTGCATGATGCCCGGCCAGCAGGGCGTGATGGCCTGGCCGCCCGAGGGGCCGAACGCGGCGCTTTTGGTCGAGGAGACGCTCTGGCCGCTCCCCACCGGCTTCGTGGACCGGCTGGTGGTCGCCCATGGGCTCGAGACCTGCGAGCGTCCGGGCGCGCTGCTCGACGAGGTCTGGCGCGTGCTCGCCCCGGGCGGCCGGGTGGTGTTCGTGCTGCCCAACCGATCCGGGCTCTGGGCGCGACGCGATGCGACCCCGTTCGGCTACGGGCGCCCCTACAGCTTCGGCCAGATCGAGGCGCAGCTGCGCGCCCATTCCTTCGTCCCCGAGCGCCAGGCGGCGGCGCTCTACGGCCCCCCGTCGCACCGGCGGTTCTGGCTGCGCACCGCGCCTGCCTGGGAACGGCTGGGCCAGCGCCTGCCCATGCAGCGGCTTGCTGGCGCGATCCTGGTCGAGGCGAGCAAGCAGGTCTACGTCCTGCCCAAGAACGGCGCCCGGGCGGCGGTCAAGACCCCCCTCGGCCTGCTCGAGGGGCTTGCCCCGCGGCCAAAACCGGCGCTGGGGCGGGCGAGCGGTCG
>JANNOT010000042.1:0-1607 GCA_031399375.1 Paraoceanicella sp. | reverse complement strand
GGCGCCCCCCATCGGCACGACGGTCCCGGCTAGCGCTGCCACCGCGTCGGTCGTGGGGTTGCCCGCGGAATCGAGCGCCCAGCCGGCGGGGATGCTCCGCTGCGCCTCGCGTGCCGCAAGGATCTTGCCCCGGGCGACGGTCGAGGTGGCAAGGTCGATGACGAGGGGATCGGCGCCGGGAATGGGGGCCGCAAATGCGATGGGGTTGGTGCCGAGCAGCTTCGCCCGTCCACCCGCGGGCGCCATGGCCGCCGGGGCGTTGCCGAAGATGAAGCCGATCAGCCCGAGGGTCGCCAGATCCTCGCAGGGATGCCCCCCGACGCCGAAATGGTGCGACCGGCGAATCGCCGCCGCGGCGATGCCCTGGACCCGGGCGCGGCGCACCAGTTCCGGCAGGGCCGCGGCGATGGCGGGAAAGGCGAAACCGAATGCCCCGTTTACGGCGAAGGCGCCCGGGGCGATGTCCGAGAGGGTAGGCACGGCAGCACCGTCGACCTTTCCCGACCGGCTCTGGGCCGTGTAGGACGGAATGCGCGACAGGCCGTGCCCGCCCTGCCCGTCCGCCTCGGCGCGCACCAGCGCGCGGGCAACGATCCCCGCATTATCGGGCGCGGTGTGCGCGGCGATCAGGGCGCGGGTCGCGAGCTGCTCGGCCGATGCGAGGTCGAGCCGCACCCCCCGATCCGTCGCCTGCCCCTGCATCCGATGTTCTCCGGTCCCGCGCCCCTGGGCAGGCAGACCACAGAATGCCGGATGCGACAAGCGTCAGGCCGCGCAACGGTCGCGCGGTGCCTGTCCGCGACGCCGTGGCGCCGCGCCCGACCCTATCGGGTCGAAATCTGCCGTCGAAACTGAAACGAAGCCCTGGCCAGGGGCCTAGAAGAGCGGACCGGGTCCAACGCAACCACCCACGCCCGAACCATGGCAGCAATGTCTTGCGAAAGCTTTGACGGGCGAGGTGTTCCTGTGGCGCGTCGCACATTACGCTGCGCATGATGCAGGTGATTGACCAATCCCCCCGCGATCCCGCCTTCGTCCAGGACCCGTTCGCGTTCTACGACCGCGTCCGCGCGGCGCCGCTCTTTCACTGGGCGGACTACGGCTTTGCCTGTGCCGCGGGCCATGCCGAGGTCGCGATGGTGCTGCGCGACCGCCGCTTCGGCCGCGAACCCCCGCCGGGTCTGCTCGCCCCGCCCCCCGCGCATCTCGCGCCGTTCTACGCCGTCGAGATGCAGTCGATGCTGGAGCGAGAGCCCCCCGATCACACCCGCCTGCGCGGTCTTGTGAACCGGGCCTTCGTCAGCCGGGCCGTCGAGGGCCTCGCCCCGGAGATCGCTGCGCTGTCGGCCCGGCTGATCGCGGGGTTCGGCGGGGGCGAGGTTGACCTGCTCGCCGCCTGGTGCACGCGCATCCCCGTGATCATGATCGCGCGGCTGCTCGGCGTGCCGGAGACGGCGGAGCCCGACCTCCTCGCCTGGTCGCACGCCATGGTCGCGATGTACCAGGCCCGCCGGGACCGGGGGGTGGAGGACCGGGCCGTCATGGCCACCCTTGCCTTCTCCGCGTTCCTGCGGGCCGAAATCGCGGCGCGGCGCAGGCGGCCGGGC
>JANNOT010000013.1:0-2089 GCA_031399375.1 Paraoceanicella sp. | reverse complement strand
CGCCGGAGGCTGTTTCTACGCTGCCAGCCGCACCCAGACCGGCACATGGTCGGATGGTTTTTCACCCCCCCGCACCGCCTTGTCGATCTGGCAATCTTGCAAGAGATCAGCGGCTTGCGGTGACAACAGCAGATGGTCGATGCGGATGCCGTTGTTGCGCTCCCACGCGCCGGCCTGATAATCCCAGAACGTGTAGACCCCCGGCCCGGGGTGGAACGCACGCAGCGCATCGGTGAAGCCGAGGGTCTCCACCCTGCGGTAGGCCGTGCGGGTTTCGGGACGAAAGAGCGCATCCTCTCGCCAGACCTCGGGGCGGGCGGCATCCTCGGCCTGGGGTATCACGTTCCAGTCGCCCGCGAGCACCGCAGGTTCCTCGGCCGCGAGCAGGTCCGCGGCCCGGTCGCGCAACCGCGCCATCCAGGCGAGCTTGTAGTCGTATTTGGGCCCGGGTGCCGGGTTGCCGTTGGGCAGGTACATTCCGCAGACGCGCACGGATCCCGCCGCGCCGCTGACCGTTGCCTCGATCCAGCGCGACTGGTCGTCCGCGTCATCGCCGGGCAGGCCGCGCACCACGTCCTCGAGCGGGCGGCGCGACAGGATGGCGACGCCGTTGAACCCCTTTTGTCCATGGGTCGCGACGTTGAACCCCGCGTCCTCGACCTCGGACCGGGGAAAGCCGTCATCGACGGACTTGATCTCCTGCAGCACCGCCACGTCGGGCGCCGACTGGGCGAGCCAGGCGAGAAGCTGGGGCAGGCGGGCCCTGATCCCGTTCACGTTGAAGGTCGCGATCTTCATGGGCGGACGGTAGGGGCAGGCCGGGACCGGTGCAAGATCAGTCGGCCCCGGCGTCGGCGATCAGGGCGAGGAAGGTGGCGCCGAAACGCTCGGTCTTCTGCTCGCCCATGCCGGGGACGCGCGACAGGGCGTCCGGCGTGCCCGGCCGGGTCTCGGCGATCCTGGCCAGCGTGGTACGGGTGCAGACAAGGTAGCGCCCGGTACCGTCCTCGCCGCGGGCCAGCCGGACCTGGGCGTCGTGCAGCGCGTCGAGCAGCGACCCGCTGCCCCGCGCCGCGGCCCGGACCCGGGCGGGATGGGCGGCCGAGACCGGCGCGCCGGTCAGGACGGAGAGAAAGACCCGGCCGTAGCGGTCGAGCTTTGCCGCGCCCACCCCGGGCAGGCGGGCGAACTCGTCGAGCGTCCGGGGGCGGCGGCGGGCCATCTCGATCAAGGTCGCGTCGGGAAAGACGACATAGGCGGGGACCCGCTGTTCGTCGGCGATCGCGCGCCGCTGTGCGCGCAGCGCGGCAAAGAGCGCCTCGTCCCCCTCGGCCACCAGGGCGGCGGCACGGGGTGCCTCGGGCGCATCCGCGCGGGTCAGCGCCTCGGCCGCCAGCATCACCGGCGCCTCACCCCGGAGCACGGGGCGCGCGGCATCGGTCAGCGCGAGCGCGCCCATGCGCGCGGGATCGGGGCGGACGAGGTCGAGTGCGGCCATCTGCCGGAACACGGCGCGCCAGGCGGGCTTTGACAGATCCTGTCCCACGCCGAAGGTCGGCAGGCGGTCATGGTTCCACTGGGTCACCTTGTCGGTCACCTCGCCCCGCAGGATCGCGATCAGATGCTCGGCGCCGAACCGGCTCTCGGTGCGCAGGATCGCCGAGAGCGCCTTGCGCACCGCCTCCGTCCGATCCTCGCGCCGGGGTGGAGTGCGGCAGAGATCGCAGTTCCCGCAGGGGGGCGCGGTCTCGCCGAAATACGCCAGCAGGGTCTGGCGGCGGCAGACCGGCGCCTCGGCAAGTGCCAGCAGCGCGCCGAGCCTGGCGTGGTCGGCGGCCTTGCGGTCCGGCGGGGCCGGGCTCTCGTCGATCTGCGACCGGCGCAGGCGGATGTCGTCCAGACCCCAGAGCGTGAGCGTGTCGGCCGGCAGGCCGTCGCGCCCGGCGCGCCCGATTTCCTGGTAGTATCCCTCGACCGACTTTGGCAGGTCGGCATGCAGGACGAAGCGGATGTCGGGCTTGTCGATCCCCATGCCGAAGGCGACCGTGGCGCAGACGATCAGGCCGTCCTCGCGCTGGAACCGCTCCTC
>JANNOT010000394.1:0-4769 GCA_031399375.1 Paraoceanicella sp. | reverse complement strand
TGCCGATACACCCGCCCCATGGGGGGCGAGGCGGCCGAGGGCGACCTTGGCGGCGACGGGCGGCTGCTCGGCCACGACCCGTTCGGGCTGCCGGTGACGCTTCGGGCGGGGCGCTTCGGCCCCTATGTCCAGCTCGGCGAGGCGGTGGGCGAGGAAAAGCCCAAGCGGTCGTCCATCCCCAAGGGCATGGCGCTCGACGACATCACGCTGGCCCGCGCGCTCGACCTTCTGGCCCTTCCCCGTGTCGTGGGCAGCCACCCCGAGGATGGAGCGCCGGTCGAGGCGGGGATCGGACGCTTCGGCCCCTATGTCAAGCATGGCAAGGTCTATGCCAACCTCAAGGACGCCGAGGAGGTCCTGATCCTCGGGATGAATCGGGCGATGGAGATCCTGGCGCAAAAGGCCGCGCGCGGTCCGGGCCGCGCCACCCCCGCGCCGCTCCGCGTGCTCGGCCCCCATCCCGCGGGCGGCGAGGTCAGCGTGATGGAGGGGCGGTACGGCCCCTACCTGAAATGGGACAGCGTGAACGCGACGCTGCCCAAGGGCACGGCCGTCGAGGCGGTGACCATGGACGAGGCCGTGGCGCTGCTTGCCGCCAAGGCACCCGCGAAGAAGAAGGCGCCTGCGAAAAAGGCACCCGCCAAGGTTCCCGCAAAAGCCAAGCTGCCCGCGAAAGCCATGGCCGCAGTGGGCGAGGAGGAGGCCACGGCGTCCGCCGCGCCCGCGCCAAACGCGAAGGCCAAGGTCGCCCCGCGCAAGGCCGCCGCCGATGGTGCGGCCCTCGTGCGCAAGCCCGCCGCCCGCAAGACGCCGGCGAAGGCTGCCGAATAGCGGGCGCTTTGACGGATGGGCAACCCCGCGCCCGCATGCTAAGGGCGCGGGAATGAGCACGTTTCCGACCAAGGACGCCATCCTCGCCTTTGTCCGCGACAACCCCGGCGCTTCGGGCAAGCGCGAGATCGCCCGCGCCTTCGGGCTGAAGGGGGGCGACCGGCTCATCCACAAGGCGCTCCTGCGCGAGATGGAAGGCGACGGGACCCTCGCGCGCGACCGAAAGGCTTTCCGCGACCGCACCATGCTGCCCCCCGTCGCCGTGCTGGTGGTCGAGGGTCCGGATGCGGACGGCGATGTTTTCGCCCGGCCGCAGGAATGGGACGGGGACGCGCCCGCCCCGCGGCTCTTCTGCGTCCACCGGGCCGGCGACCCCGCCCTGGGCAAGGGCGACCGCATCCTCGCCCGCACGCTGGAGACTGGCCCGGGGCAGTGGGAGGCGCGGCTGATCCGTCGGCTCGCGTCCGCCCCCGACCGGGTGCTGGGGATTTTCCGCGTCGGATCGGAGGGGGGCCGGATCGTGCCGGTGGATCGCCGGGCGCCGACCGAATGGATGGTGCCCGCGGGCGAGACGGCGGGGGCCCGCGACGGCGAGCTGGTGGAGGGCGAGGCCCTGGCCGGTCCCCGCTTCGGCCTGCCGCGCGCGCGCATCGCCGACCGGCTTGGCGATCCCGCGGCGCCGCGGGCGGTGTCGCTGATCGCGGTGCACCAGCACGGACTGCCGGTCGAGTTTCCCGCGGCCGCGCTGGCCGAGGCCGAGGCGGCGGCCCCTGTGGCGCGCGGCGACCGCGAGGACCTGCGCCACCTGCCGCTCATCACCATCGATCCTTCGGACGCCCGCGACCATGACGACGCGGTCTGCGCCTTGCCGGACCCCGATCTGCCCGATGGCTGGATCGTCTGGGTCGCCATCGCGGACGTGGCCCATTACGTCCGCCCCGGGTCCGCGCTCGACCGCGAGGCGCGGCTGCGCGGCAATTCCACCTACTTCCCCGACCGCGTGGTGCCGATGCTGCCCGAGGCGCTGTCGGGCGATCTCTGTTCGCTGCACGAAGGGGTGGACCGGCCCTGCATCGCGGTGGAGATGCGGCTTTCGCCCGACGGGTCCAAGCGCGCGCACCGCTTCACCCGCGGGCTGATGCGCTCGCCCGCCTCGCTGACCTACGAGCAGGCGCAGGCGGCCGATGACGGAAACCCGGACGCCGTGACAGCCCCACTCGTCGCGCCCGTGCTCGCCCCCCTCTTCGCCGCCTGGCGCTGCGCCATGCAGGCGCGGGCGCGGCGCGAGCCGCTCGACCTCGAGCTGCCCGAGCGCAAGATCATCCTGTCGGATACGGGCGAGGTGCTGTCGGTCGCGTTCCGCGCCCGCCTCGACGCCCACAAGCTGATCGAGGAATTCATGATCCTTGCCAATGTCGCCGCAGCGGAGGCGCTGGAGGCCAAGCGCCGCCCGCTCCTCTACCGCGTGCACGAGGAGCCGAGTGCGCAGAAGGTCGAGGCCCTGGCCGAGATCGCCGAGGGCTGCGGCCTGAGCTTTCCCAAGGGCGCGGTCCTGCGCACGGCGCTCTTCAACCGGCTGCTCGCCCAGGCCGCGCACACCGATTTCGCCGAGATGCTGAATCTCAGCGTGCTGCGCAGCCAGACCCAGGCCTATTACGCGCCGCAGAACTTCGGGCATTTTGGCCTCGCACTGCGGTCCTATGCCCATTTCACCTCGCCGATCCGCCGCTATGCCGACCTTGTCGTCCACCGCGCCCTGATCGCGGCCCATGGCTGGGGCAGCGACGGCCTGCACCCCGACGACGCGGCGGTGCTGGAGGAAACGGGCAAGCACATCTCGATGACCGAGCGCCGGTCGATGGAGGCCGAGCGCGACACCAATGACCGCTACCTCGCGGCCTTCCTCGCGGATCGGGTGGGGACGAGCTTTGCGGGCAAGGTGTCGGGCGTGGCGAAGTTCGGTCTCTTCGTCCGGCTGGCGGAGACCGGGGCCGACGGGCTCATCCCCATCTCCACCCTCGGGCGGGAATACTTCCGCCACGACCCCGCCACCCAGACCTTGACGGGTGAGCAGACCGGCCGGGTCATCGGCCTCGGCATGCCGGTTCAGGTGCGCCTGGCCGAGGCGGTGCCGGTCACCGGGGGCCTGATCTTCGAGCTGCTGGAGGTCGAGGGCCGCGCCACCCCCCGCGCCCAGGCCCCCAAGGGCAAGGCCGCGCCGCGCCTGCTCGCCCGGGCCAAGGTGCGCGCGCGCAAGGTGGCGGCCAAGGAGCAGCGCCGCCGCTGACCCCTTGACGCGCCTGCGCACGGTTCCCAAATCCTGTTCATCGGACGCCGCTTCGCGGGCCCGAAAGACTGAAAACCGGCCCGGCCAGATCGGCGGGTCCCACTGCAATCGCTCTGACAAGAGGATGCCATGCGCAATTTCGACCTGACCCCCCTCTACCGCACCACCGTGGGCTTCGACCGGCTCGCCCAGATGTTCGACCAGGTGCTGACGAATGGCGAGGCCGTGAGCCAGACCTACCCCCCGTACAACATCGAGAAGACCGGGGATGATGCCTACCGCATCACCATCGCCGTCGCAGGGTTCACCGAGGCCGAGCTCGGCATCGAGACGCGCGATGGCGCGCTCGTCGTCACGGGCCGCAAGGCACCCGAGGCCGAGGGGCGCAGCTACCTTCACCGCGGCATCGCGACCCGCGCGTTCGAGCGGCGCTTCCAGCTTGCCGACCATGTCCGGGCGATCTCGGCCCTGACCGAGAACGGCCTTCTGCACATCGACCTGGTGCGCGAGATCCCCGAGGCGCTGAAGCCGCGCCGGATCGACATCCAGGCGACGCAGGCCATCGAGGGCCGGTCCGCGACGCTCGCGAACTGAGCGGGGGTGAAACGGGGGGGCTTGCGCTCGGCCCGATCAGTGAAGGGTGGGTTTCTGCCCCTCCCCGCACCACTGTCTAAAGGGTGGGCCTCGGCCCACCCTTTTTCGTTCAGAGCTTGCCGAGCCGCAGGAAATGCGTCTCGCCCGAGCTGTCATCGACCCCGTCATTGTCGGTGACGGCATAGGCGTCGCCCGCGGCGTCGATGGTGAATCCCTCGACCTTGTCGGCGATGTAACCCCCCGGTGCCGCGAGATCGGGCAGAAGGTCGCGGACCAGTTCCTTGGTCACCAGCGGCAGGGGGCCGCCGAGCGGGGCGGGGGCGAGATCGCCGAGCGCGACGCGGTAGAGCCGCTTGACCACCGCCGCCTCGCCGATGAGGTTGTCGCGCTCGATGATGTAGGCATGCGCCCCCGCGATGGTGATCTCGGACAGGCCCATCCAGCCCGCGCCCTTGCGCTCAAGCGGGTAGCGGACGGCGCCCCAGGTCTCGGCCTCGGTGTCATAGGCCAGCAGCTTGACCTCGCCCTTGGCATCATCGCCCCATTCGCGCTGGATTGCGATCCAGAGCGTGGTGCCGTTGCGCGCCACGCCCTCGGCGCCGAAGCGGGTTTCGCCGGACAGAATCTCGGGCGGGAACGGGATCTCCTGGGTGATCGCCCCCTTGGCGTTGACGTGGAAGAGGGCATGGGGGATCAGGCGGTCCGAGCGGCCCTCGGAGGCGAGCCAGAACCCGCCCTCGCCGTCGAGGGCGATCCCCTCGATGTCGAGCTTCTGCGCCGGTGCACCCTGGCGCGTCACGGGCAGGGCAGCGGTGATCCGGGCGGGGGCCTGGGTTGCGTCGACGGTGTAGATCGTGGGCATCATGGCATAGACGCTGTCGGACACGGCATAGAGCGTGCCGGGCGCCCCCGCATCGGCGACGAGGCCCGAGAGCGCGCCCCAGCCGATCAGGGGATCGCTGCCCTGCGAGGTGATCGTCGGATAGGCGGGGGCCGCGACATCGTCGATCCGGTAGATCATCACGTGGGACCGGGCCAGCCCGTCCTCGCCCAGGTC
>JANNOT010000483.1:0-4302 GCA_031399375.1 Paraoceanicella sp. | reverse complement strand
CCTGAAACGTCTGGGCCTGGAGAGGGGCAGCAAGGATCAGTCCCGCGACCAGCGCGCGGGTGAGGGTGGAAAGCATGGCGGTGGTCCCTATGGCTGACGTGCGGTCTGCACAGGGCAGGATATAGATGATCGTTCGATCAATATCAATCCCCTTGAATACGGATCGCCCGATCGACAGAGTCTGCCCATGGCACGGCCCCGAGAATACGACCTCGATACCGTCATCCAGCAGGCCATGGCGGTGTTCTGGAAACGCGGCTTCGCGGCCACCGCCATGTCCGACATCTACGCCGCCACGGGGCTGAAGCCCGGCAATCTCTATGCCGCGTTCCGGGACAAGGACGAGCTTTTCCGCCGCTGTTTCGATGCCTATGCGGCGCATTTCCGCGCGACCTTACCCAAGGGTCGGCACGGAATTGCGGCTATTTCGGACTGGCTCGACGTCCAGGCACGCCTCGCCATCGAAGACCCCGAGCGCAAGGGGTGCCTGATCATCAACACCGTGACCGAGCGCGAGGTGCATTCCGAGGCGACAAAGGCGCTCGCAAAGGGCCGCCTGCAAGAAATCCGCGATTTCTTTGCCGAGGCGCTACGCGAGGCAGAGGCGGCGGGGGACCTGCCCCCGGGCCTCGACCGCGCGGTCCAGGCCGATGCGCTGATGGGGACCGTGGTGAGCCTGATGGCCTTGGGGCGGGCGGGCGCCGACTGGCAGGTCATCCGCCATGTCGCGGAGGCGGCGCTGAATCCCCTGCGATCAAGACCGATCGATCAGACAAATTCCTGATCGTTCAGTCACGCATCGACGTCTCGTTCAGACCGTCCGCGAGCAGGTTGAACCCGAGCACCAGGCTCGAGATCGCGATGCAGGGCCAGAGCGTGACGTGGGGGAACACCATCGCCATCTGCCGCGCCTCGTTCACCATGCCGCCCCAGTCCGGGTTCGGCGGCGGCAGCCCGAGGCCGAGAAACCCGAGTACCCCGATGGTGATGGTGACATAGCCGATGCGCACGCAGAAATCGACGATCAGCGGCCCCCGCGCATTCGGCAAGATTTCGAAGAAGAGGATCCGCCACACCGGCTCGCCCCGGGTCTGGGCGGCAAAGATATAGTCGCGCTTGGCGATGTCGAGCGTCAGCCCCCGCACGATCCGCATGATCCCGGGGGCAGAGGCGAAGGTGACGGCGAGCAGGATGTTCACCCCCGACGACCCGATCACCGAGATGATGACGACGTAGAGCACCAGCACCGGGAACGACAGGATGACGTTGGACAGAAAGCTCAGCGCATCATCGACCCAGCCGCGCCGATACCCCGCGACCAGCCCCATGGTCGCCCCGATGGCATAGGCGCAGAGCGTGGCGAGCGGGGCATAGACCAGCACCGTGCGCGCGCCGTAGAACAGGCGCGAGAGGATGTCGCGTCCGATCACGTCGGTGCCGAGCCAGAAGGTCCCGCAATCGACCCGTCCGCCCTCGACCGCCGGGCAGACGGCGCTGGCCGGCCCGTCGCCCAGGAGCTGGTCGGGGCGCAGCAGCGCGGCCGCCAGCGGCTTTTGCAGCGGCACCAGCGACACGTTGGGCGGGAACGGCGCGAACACGTCCGCCCCGATCGCCACGACGATCCAGAACCCCACCAGCAGCGCCCCGATGATGCTGAGCCAGCTCTGCCGGATGGTGCCGAGCGCACGCAGGATCATCATGCGAAGCGGATCCGCGGGTTGAGGTAGACATAGCCGATATCCGAGATCGCCTGGCTCGCCACCGCGACCACGACGGCGACCACGGCGCAGGCCTGGATCATGTAGATGTCCTGGTAAAGACTCGCCTCGAGCAGGAGGGCGCCGAACCCCTTGTAGGCAAAGAAGAATTCCACGACGATCACCCCCGACAAGAGCCAGTTGATCTGCAGCACGATCACCGTATAGGGCGCGATCAGCGCGTTGCGCAGGGCGTGGCGGACCACGACGGTCCAGCGCGGCAGCCCCTTCAGCCGGGCGGTGCGGATGTAGTTGGCGCGCATCACCTCGGCCATCGAGGCCCGGGTCATCCGGGCGATGTAGCCGAAATCATAGAGCACGAGCACGGCGACCGGCAGGACGAGCTGCCAGGGGTCGAACCCCGCCGACATGCCCGAGGTCCCAGGCAGCCAGCCGAGCGCGAAGACGAAGATCGAGCTCAGCACCACGGCCGACGCAAATTCCGGCACCGAGGTGGTGACGACCGACGTGATGGAGATGATCCGGTCGAGCAGCTTGCCCTCGTTCGCCCCGGCTAGGATGCCGAGGCCGAGCCCGAGCACCGACACGATCGACAGCGTGATCGCGCCGAGCAGCGCGGTGTTGGCAAGCCGCGGCCACAGCACCTCGGCCACCGGGCGCTTGAACCGCAGGCTCTGGCCGAAATCGCCCTGCAGGACCGAGCCCGCCCAGGCGAGGTAGCGGGTCACCAGCGGCTGGTTGTAGCCGTTGGCCTCGAGCCACACCAGGCGCTGCTCGGGCGAGGAATAGGGGCCGAGCACCTTGACCACCACGCTGTCACGGTCGAATTCGAGCAGCAGAAACAGCAGGATCGACACGGTGACGATCGTGGCGATCATCAGGGCGACGCGGCGGGCGATGGTGGCGAGCATCAGGCGAGCCCGGCCAGGAGCGCGGCATCGACGCTGACGCCACCCCGCTCTGCCACCGCCCGGTGGGCGTGGCGCCGGTCGCCGGGCAGGCGGACCCCGGGCTCTGCAATCATTGCCCCCAGCATATCGTCGAGCCGCGGGCCGAAGCCGCCTGCCCCGAAGAGATCGGGGTCCATGGCGAGAAAGAACTGGCCGAGCCGCGGCGGCCCGCCCGCGTCGTCGCCGAGCGAGGAGGCGGCATGGCTCCACACCGCCCCCGTCAGCCCGGCAGACAGGACCTCGATCATCAGGGCGAGTGCGGATCCCTTGTGCCCGCCTGCGGGGGCGACGGACCCGCGCAGCCCCTCGGCCGCGTCGGTCGTGGGCCGACCCAGCGCATCGAGCGCCCAGCCCTCGGGCAGGGGCGTGCCTGCCGCGGCGGCGTCGATGATCGAGATCTTTGTGGTCGCGGTCGCGGCCGCGTCTATCACCAGTGGTGGATGCCCGTCACGCGGCGCGGCGAACGACCAGGGATTGGTGCCGAAGAACGGCCGCGCCCCGCCCCACGCGGCCATGGAGGACGAGGCGTTGGAGGTGGCGAGCGCGACCAGCCCCGCCCGCGCCAGACGGTCGGTGAAATACCCCACGACGCCGCAGGCATAGGCACCGGAGACGCCAAGCGCCGCGATCCCCTGTGCGCGGGCCGTGGCGATCAACGCCGCCTCACCCGCCTCATAGGCCGGGTGGGCGAACCCGCCGCCTGCGTCCACCGCCACGGTGCCCGGGCGGGGCTGCGTCACGACGGGCACCGCGTCGGCCACGATCTTGCCCACCTTCAGATGGTTGCAGTACCAGGGCAGGTATCCCAGCCCGATGCCTCGGATCCCCTCGGCCTCGGCCGCCCGGATCGACCGGGCCACTGGCGCCGCCTGCCCCTCGCTCGCCCCCGCGCGCATCAGCGCGCGGAGGCTGGTCGCCTCGACCTCGTCGAGCGTCAGGACCGGCATGGACCCGGTCAGGCCGAGACGCCGAAGGTGTCCGCGTGAATGTAGAGCGACGGGTGGAGGACGATCCCCTTCACCTTCTCGTTGAACGCCACGAAGGTCGAGCGCCAGAGCGGCTGCACGATGGGCCCGTCCTCCTGCAGGATCTTCTCCAGCTTTTCGGTGATAGCGCGGCGCGCCTCGACATCCAGCGTCGCCTCGGCCTGGGTCAGCAGCGCGTCGAACTCGGCGTTCGCATAGCTCGACTCGTTCCAGGGCGTGCCCGAGCGGAACGCTAGGCCGAGCACCATGATCCCGAGCGGGCGGTGGCCCCAGCTGGTGAAGCCGAACGGCACCTTGTCCCACACATCCCAGAACTGGGCGGTGGGCAGGATGTTGATCTTGGTGCGGATGCCCGCCTCGGCCAGCATCTCGACCATGGCCTGCACGGTCTGGAATTCCCAGGCGGGGTCCTTCTTCGTGGTGATCTCCACGTCGATCCCGTCGGGATGCCCGGCCTCGGCCAAGAGCGCCTTGGCCGCCGCGACGTCGCGGGTCATGGGCGGGAGCTTGGCGTATTCGGGATGCACGGGGGCCACCGCATGGTGTTCGCCCGGCGCGCCGAGGCCAAAATGGCCGAGTTCCAGGAGCCTGTCGGTATCGACGGCGAGGCGCATCGCCTTGCGCACCCTGGGGTCGTCGAAGGGGGCC
>JANNOT010000116.1:0-4011 GCA_031399375.1 Paraoceanicella sp. | reverse complement strand
GCCATATTCCTGACCGGTCCCGGGCAGGAAGCCGGGCACATCCACCAGGGTTAGGATCGGGATCTCGAACGCGTCGCAGAATCGCACGAAGCGCGCGGCCTTTCGCGCGCTGTCGATGTCGAGGCAGCCCGCCAGCACCATCGGCTGGTTCGCGACCACGCCCACGGTGGATCCCTCCAGCCGGATGAACCCGGTCAGGATGTTGCGGGCGAACGCCTGCTGGATCTCGAAGAAATCGGCCTCGTCCGCCACCTTCAGGATCAGCTCACGCATGTCGTAGGGCTGATTGGCGTTGGCGGGGACAAGCGTGTCGAGGCCCATGTCCACCCGCGCGGGATCGTCGAAGAACGGGAGCACCGGCGGGCGTTCGCGGTTCGAGAGCGGCAGGAAATCCACCAGCCGCCGGACCTCGGCAAGGGCCGTGACGTCGTTCTCGAACGCGCCGTCGGCGACGGAGCTTTTCGTCGTGTGGGTCCGCGCCCCGCCGAGTTCCTCGGCCGTCACCACCTCGTTCGTGACCGTCCGCACCACGTCGGGGCCAGTCACGAACATGTAGGAACTGCCCTGGACCATGAAGATGAAATCCGTCATCGCGGGGCTGTAGACGGCCCCCCCCGCGCACGGCCCCATGATCACGCTGATCTGGGGGATGACGCCCGAGGCCATCACGTTGCGCTGGAAGACCTCGGCATAGCCCGCCAGGCTCGCCACCCCTTCCTGGATCCGGGCGCCGCCGCTGTCGTTCAGCCCGATCACGGGGGCGCCGACCCGCAGGGCCATGTCCATGACCTTGCAGATCTTCTGGGCGTGGGTTTCCGACAGCGAGCCGCCGAAAACGGTGAAATCCTGGCTGAACACGTAGACCTGGCGCCCGTTGATCGTGCCCCAGCCGGTCACCACCCCGTCGCCGGGCAGGACCGTGTCGCCCATGCCGAAATCTGTGCAGCGATGGGTGACGAAGAGGTCGAATTCCTCGAACGACCCCTCGTCGAGCAGAAGCTCGATCCGCTCGCGCGCGGTCAGCTTGCCCTTGGCGTGCTGGGCTGCGATCCGCGCGGCACCCCCGCCCAGGCGGGCCTCGGCGCGCCGCGCCTCCAACTCGTCGAGGATGTCCTTCATCGGGCCCCTGTTTCCCCCTGCCTGCGGCGCGAGCATAGGCGAGCGGCGCGCGGGGGGAAAGCCGTCCCGGGGGCGTGCGTCAGAGGCCGATCGCAATGCCGATGCCACCCAGACCGCAGGGCGGCACGGGGGGCGGCGGTGCGCCCTGGGCATCGAGGGGCGAGAGCCGCCAGCCGCTTTCCGCGTCGATGCTGCGGGCAAGTGCCACCTCTGCCCCGCGCCAGACCGCGAGCTGGAGCTGGGGCGGGGGAAAAAGCCCGGCACAGGGGCCGCAGGTAGCCGGTGCCGTCGGCACGCTGACGAGCCCGATGCGGCCCGCCCCCCACGGGGCAAGCGGCACGGCCTGCCACGCCCCCGGGCGCACGGCGAGCGCGAGCGTCCCCGGCCCCTCGACCGTGATCTCCACCGCCTCCACCGTCCAGTCGCCGGGCAGCGTCCGATCGACGAGCGCCCGGCGCAGGCCGACGGCCACCCCCGCCCCCTCCGCCTGACCCAGCACGGGGAACCGCGCGTCGATCAGCGCGAGCAGCGGCCCCGCCTCTATCGGGATCCCCCGCTGGGCGAGGGCGGCGAGGAGCTGGGCGAGGTCGGCGGCCAGCACCGCGGGCAACACGCAGGCGGCCAGCGGCCAGTCGGGCTCCACGCCGTCCACCCCCACCGCCGCCGCGGCGCAGACGATGTGCTGTACCCGCCGGTCCGCCGCCCCGGCATGGAGCGTCAGGGTCGCCTCGTCGAGCGCGAACTCCGTCCCTTCGAGCAGGGCTGCGAGTGCCGCCCGCCCGTCATCCTGATCCGGTCCCGTCAAGAGCGCCCGCGCTGCGGCGGCAACCGCCCCGGGCTGTTCGTCGAGCCGGCGCGCGCCCGACCACGCGCCGACCCCGGTCAGGGCGGCGAGCCGGGTGAGCACGGGATGACGCAGGGCCGCGGCCAGCAGCGCGCGGTGCGCACCGAACGCGCCCTCGCCCACCGTGATGCGCAGCGGGCGGCGCCCCGGGACGACCCGGCCGCCGCAGGCCGCCAGCACGTCCTGCACCCGGTCGAGCAGCGCCCCGCTGGCCCGGACCGCCCGGGCCGGGGGGAGCGACAGGCGAAATCCCGCCTCGAGCGGGTCGAGCGCGAGGCTGTCGATCCCCGGCGCCGCGCCGCCGCCCTCGATCAGGACACCCGTCCCCAGCCGGGCCGCCGCCGCCTCCAGCACGGGCAGAAGCGCTGAGAGCGCCGGGGCGGAAAGCCGGGCAGGCAGCTCGACCGCCACCCCCTCGATCAGCGGGCGGAACAGGATCAGGCCGTAGCCGAGGGGTCCTGCCGGGTCCATCTCCTCGGGCATCCGCGCCCGCAAGCCGTCGCCGAGCGGCGACAGGAGCAGCTTTCCCCACCGCATCGCCGGGCTGTAGCCCGCCCAGCGCCCGCCCCCCGCAGCCTGCACGCCAAGCACCGCGCCCACCGGCACGCCGAGATCGAGCAGGCCCGCGACCCGCGCCTGCACCATCTCGTGGCTGAGCGTGGGCAGGTCGCAGAACGATTCCATTTCCACCGCCCGCCGTGCCGGGTTCTCGTAGACCGGAAAGACGTGGCCACGCCCCAGCCCCAGGCCCAGCGCCAGCGCGTCGGCCAGCCGCAGACATGCCGCCGCCTGTTCGTCGGTCGGAAACTGCGGCCCCGCCCCGCGGTCGATCAGCAGGTCCGCATCCGACCAGAGCGGCGGCGCCGCGGGGCCGGCGGCGATGTCGAGCGCCCATCCCCCCGGTGTCGCGCGCAGGAGGCCCCCGGGGGCGAGCCGCGCACGAAGCGCCAGCAGGAACCGCCGCGGCGCGACGCCCTCGATCACGATGTCCTCGGCGCAGGTGGCGTCGGGGGCGACTCGGGCCAGCGCACGGCTGATCGCCTGCGCCTCGGCATCGAGGGTCGGGGGGGCGATGGGGCCGGGCGCGATCTCGCTCATGCCCGCAGGATAGGCACGCCCCGCGGCAGCGCAAGACCCCGGCAGCATTGCGCCGGGTCCCGCAGGACCCTAGACTTCCGCCTGTCCGGGCCAGAGCAACGGTCCGGCGGGACCGGGGGAACACCATGGAACTCAAGGGCAGCCGCATCATCGCCGCCGACCGCGCCACCGTCTGGGCCGCGCTGAACGACCCCGAGGTGCTGAAGGCGAGCATCCCGGGCTGCGACACGCTGACGGGCAATCCGGCCGACGGGTTCGAGGCCACCGTGACCCAGCGCGTCGGCCCGGTGAAGGCGACGTTCAAGGGTGCGGTGACACTGTCGGACGTGGTCGAGGGCGAGAGCTACACAATCCAGGGCGAGGGCAAGGGCGGCGCCGCCGGTTTCGCCAAGGGCGGCGCGAAGGTAGCGCTGCGCGATGTCGAGGGCGGGACCGAGCTTGCCTACGATGTCGAGGCCAAGGTCGGCGGCAAGCTTGCGCAGCTCGGCTCGCGCCTGATCGACGGGTTCGCCAAGGGCATGGCCGACAAGTTCTTCCAGACCTTTCAGACGGTGGTCGAGGGACCGGGCGAGGCGACCGAGGTCAGTGCCACCGACACGGGAGAGGCGCCCAAGAAGTCCTGGCTCGGCAAGCTGATCGGATAGGCCCGCGACGATGATCGCCCCGGCCTATGTGCGCCTGATGGCCGCCTATGCGGGCTGGCAGAACGGCGCCCACCTGGGTGCCGCGGACAGGCTTGACGACGCGGCCCGGCGTGCGCCCCGGGGGGCCTTCTTCGGCTCGATCCACGCCACGATGGCGCATCTTCTGTGGGCCGACAGCATCTGGATGCACCGGCTCGCGGGCCTGCCCCGGCCGCAGGCCCGCACGATCGCGGCCTCGGTGGACGAAGGCGGGGACTGGCCTGCGCTCTCGGACGCGCGGCGGGCGCTCGATGGCGCGATCGGCAC
>JANNOT010000434.1:0-14539 GCA_031399375.1 Paraoceanicella sp. | reverse complement strand
GCCTGAGCCGCCTCCGCTCCGTGATCAGTTCCGTCGGCTCAGCCCCTGAGCTCCCGGAAACGGGGGGTCAATTTTGGACGCCGAAAGGGGGTCAACTTTGTGCGCCGATTGACAAATCTGGTTGCGGGCAATTGAGTCCGTGCCCTAGACCTTCCGCTATAGTAGAGGAGAACGGGCATGGCGGCGAAGTTCGAACAGGCGCCGGGGTTTGGCGACGCGATCGGCAGCCTTGACCCGGCCCTAGGCACCCCCGCGAACCTGCTAGCGGCGCATTTGTGACACAGGGCCTTAACCTTTCGAGCGGTCGGCGGTCAGAAGCTGTCGGCGCCGGCCTGGTAGGGCTTCACGAGGTTGCCGAACCGGGTGAAGCGACCCTCGAAGCTTAACTCCACCGTGCCGATGGGTCCGTGGCGCTGTTTGCCGATTACCAGTTCGGCCTTGTTGTGCACGCGCTCCATCGCTTGCTGCCAGGCGATCATCTTTTCGGCCTTGTGCTCGCCGGGCTTCTCGCGCTCCTTATAATACTCCTCGCGGTAGACGAACATGACGACATCCGCGTCCTGTTCGATCGAGCCGGACTCGCGCAGGTCCGAGAGCTGGGGGCGCTTATCCTCGCGGTTCTCGACCTGGCGCGAAAGCTGGGAGAGGGCGATGACGGGGACGTTCAGCTCCTTGGCGATCGCCTTGAGCCCCTGGGTGATTTCGGAGACCTCGTTCACGCGGTTGTCGCGGGCCGTCGCGGGGCGGACGAGCTGGAGGTAGTCCACGAACACCGCATCGAGCCCGTGCTGGCGCTTCAGCCGTCGGGCGCGGGCGGCGAGGGTGGCGATGCCGAGCGCGGGGGTGTCGTCGATGTAGAGCGGCATGCGCTCCAGCGCCTTGGCGGCCTCGATGAAGGTGCGGAATTCGGCCTCGGTCATGTCGCCGCGGCGGATCTGTTCGGAGGGCACCTCGGCCTGTTCGGCGAGGATGCGGGCGGCGAGCTGCTCGGCCGACATCTCGAGGCTGAAGAATCCCACGACGCCGCCGTTCACCGCGCCCTCGGTCCCGTCGGGGCGGGTGCCGCGCTGGTAGGCGCGGGCGATGTTGAAGGCGATGTTGGTGGCAAGCGCGGTTTTTCCCATCGAGGGGCGGCCCGCGATGATGAGGAGGTCCGAGGGGTGGAGCCCGCCGAGCTTGCGGTCGAGATCAACCAGGCCGGTGGCGAGGCCCGCGAGGCCGCCGTCGCGCTGGTAGGCCGCGTTGGCAAGGTTGACCGCATCGGTGACCGCGCGCAGGAAGGACTGGAACCCCCCCTCGTACTTGCCCTTTTCCGCGATGGTGTAGAGCTTTTGCTCGGCCTCCGTTATCTGGTCCTTGGGGTCGGCATCGACCTCGACCGAGGCGGCGCGGCCCGCGATCTCCTCGCCGATGCGGATGAGTTCGCGGCGCAGCGCGAGGTCATGGATGATCTGGGCGTAGTCGCGCGCGGCATAGACCGAGATGGCAGCAGCCGAGAGGCGGGCGAGATAGGCGATGCCGCCGAGTTCGGCGAGGCCGGGATCGTCCTTGAGAAACGTGGCCACGGTAGTGTGGGTGGCGAGCGTGTTCTTCATCACCCGCCGGGCGATGACCTCGAAGATGCGCCCGTGCACGGGGTCGTAGAAATGGTGGGTGTCGAGAAGGCCCGAGATCTGCTCGTAGGCCTGGTTGTTGGTGAGAAGCGCGCCGATCAGGGCCTGTTCGGCCTCGATGTTATGGGGGGCGACACTTTGGGGTGCCGCGGAGCCGTCTGCCATGTGAGTCTCTCCCTCGGCCCTGCGGTTAGCACGGAAAGGGGTTATCCCCGGCCTGTGGATAGCGGGCAAAAGAAAACCGCGGCCCCGGGGGACCGCGGTCGGGTGGTCGCGCGGGCGGGTCAGACGCGGGGTTGTTCGCCCGCGCGGGTGTCGCGATCCTCGATCGGGCCGTCCTCGTCGCGGGCGGCCGAACCGATGTCGTCGAAGAGCTCGGCGATCTCGAAATCGGCCTCGGCATCCGCCTCGGCCCGCAGGTCCTGGATCGACCGGCCGGAGGACTGGAGCTCGGCCTCCTCCAGCGAACGGGCGACGTTGATCATGATGGTCGCCGTCACCTCTGGGTGCAGGGTCACGATCATCTTGTGCAGGCCGAGATCCTTGACGGGACGGTCCTGCGTGATTTGGCGCCGGTCGATGGTGAACCCGGTCGCCTCGGCGGCCTCAGCCGCGTCACGCGGCGTGACGGAGCCGTAGAGGGCGCCCGATTCGGAGGCGGAGCGGATAATGACGAAGGTCTGGCCATCGATGCGCGCTGCGGCAGCGGAGGCTTCCTTCTTGGTCTCGAGATTGCGAACCTCGAGCTGGGCGCGCTCGGCCTCGAACCGGGCGATATTCGCCTTGGTCGCGCGCAGCGCCTTGCCCTGGGGCAGCAAGAAATTGCGGGCATAGCCGTCCTTGACCCGGACGACCTCACCCATCTGGCCGAGCTTGGCCACGCGTTCAAGCAGGACGAGTTCCATGTCGGTCGCTCCTTACTGGACGGCGTAGGGAAGAAGGGCGAGGAAGCGGGCGCGCTTGATGGCGCGCGCAAGCTCCCGCTGCTTCTTGGCGGAGACGGCAGTGATGCGCGAGGGCACGATCTTGCCACGCTCGGAGATGTAGCGCTGCAGGAGCTACACGTCCTTGTAGTCGATGCGGGGCGCATCGGCACCCGAGAAGGGGCAGGACTTGCGGCGGCGGAAAAACGGTTTGCGGGCCATGGGTTAGCTCCTCTCGCTCAGAAACGGTCATCGCGGCGGGGGGGCCGGCTGTCGCGGTCGCGGGGTCGGTCGTCGCGGTCGCCCCGGTCGCGCGGACGGTCGTCGCGGTCGCGACGTTCGTCACGGGAGTTCTTGGCCTGGATGACGGCCGAGGGGCCTTCCTCATGGGCATCCACGCGCACGGTGAGCACGCGCATGATGTCCTCGTGCAGGGCGGCCAAGCGCTCCATCTCCAGCACCGCGGTCGAGGGGGCGTCCGAGCGCAGGTAGCCGTAATGGCCCTTGCGCCCCTTGCTGATCTTGTAGGCCAGGGTCTTGAGGCCCCAGTATTCGGAACCCACGACGTCGCCGCCATTGTCCTTGAGGATCTGGCCGAGATGCTCGATGAGCCCCTCTGCCTGCGCGTTGGAGAGATCCTGACGCGCGATGAAGACATGCTCGTAGAGAGCCATGTGCCACCTTCTTTTCCGGCGTGCTTCGGGTCTGCGGCTGGCCGTCTCCCATGGCCCGCATCCGAGAGGCAACGCGATTGCATCTGTGGGGAGACGCGGGCTTATCGCGGAAAAGAGCTCCGATGGCAAGGTCGTTGCGGCGGGCGCATGCGGCGGCTAGACGGGGCGCGGGGCAAGGGGAGGGCGTGGATGAGCCGTGCATTCGTGTATCCGGGCCAGGGGGCGCAGGCCGTCGGCATGGGGCGGGACCTGGCTGCAGCCTACACCGCCGCAGCGGCGGTGTTCGCGGAGGTCGACGATGCGCTGGGGTTCGCGCTGAGCCGCCTGGTCTGGGACGGACCGGCCGAGACCCTGATGCTGACGGAGCATGCGCAGCCGGCGCTGATGGCAACATCGCTTGCGGCGATGCGGGCGTTGGAGGCCGAGGGCGTTGGCCTGGGGTCGGCCGCGTTCGTCGCGGGGCATTCGCTGGGGGAATACTCAGCGCTCGCGGCGGTGGGGAGCATCAGCGTGGCGGATACCGCGCGGCTCCTTCAGATCCGCGGCCGGGCCATGCAGGCGGCGGTGCCAGTCGGGGTAGGGGCAATGGCGGCCCTGCTCGGCCTTGACTTCGAGACCGCGGGGGCGGTCGCGGCCGAGGCGGCGCAGGGCGAGGTGTGCGAGGCCGCGAACGACAACGATCCCGGGCAGGTCGTCGTGTCCGGCCACCGCGGCGCGGTCGAGCGGGCAGTGGAGATCGCCAAGGTGCGCGGCGCCAAGCGGGCGATCCTGCTGCCGGTCAGTGCCCCGTTCCATTGTGCATTGATGCAGCCCGCGGCCGAGGCGATGGAGGAGGCACTGGCGGGCGTGGTGATATCTGCGCCGTCCGTGCCGCTGGTCGCCAATGTCCGGGCCGAGGCTGTCAGCGATCCCGAGGAGATCCGCCGCCTGCTGGTGGCCCAGGTCACGGGATCGGTGCGCTGGCGGGAAAGCGTGCTCTGGATGGCAGCACACGGGGTGACGGAGACCGTCGAGGTCGGGGCAGGCAAGGCGCTGTCGGGCATGGTGCGGCGAACGGCGACGGACGTGGCGACTCTGGCCGTGAACGGCCCTGCGGATGCGAAGGCCCTGGGAGGCGCGGATGTTTGACCTGACGGGCAAGGCGGCGCTGGTCACGGGGGCCTCCGGCGGGATCGGGGGGGCGATTGCGCGGGCGCTTCATGCGCAGGGCGCGATCGTCGGCCTGTCTGGCACCCGCGTCGGGCCGCTGGAGGCGCTGGCGGGCGCACTGGGTCCGCGCGCGCAGGTCCTGCCCTGCGATCTGTCGGACCCGGCCGCGGTCGAGGCGCTGCCGAAGCAGGCGATAGCGGCGATGGGGGCGGTCGATATCCTGGTCAACAATGCCGGGGTGACACGGGACAATCTTTTCATGCGGATGAGCGATGCGGAATGGGACGCCGTGATCGCGGTCAATCTGACCTCTGCCATGCGGCTGTCCCGCGGGGTGTTGCGGGGCATGATGAAGGCGCGGTGGGGGCGGATCGTGTCGGTCACCTCGATCGTGGGGGTCACCGGCAATCCGGGACAGGCGAACTACGCCGCATCGAAAGCAGGGCTGATCGGGATGAGCAAGAGCCTCGCCGCCGAGGTCGCGAGCCGCAACGTGACCGTGAACTGCGTCGCGCCGGGGTTCATCACGACCGCGATGACCGATGCGCTGAAAGACGATCAGAAGGCGAAGCTTCTGGGTGCAATCCCCGCGGGACGGATGGGTGAAGTGGCTGAAATCGCAGCCGCTGTCGTCTATCTCAGCAGTGCGGAGGCAGGATATGTGACGGGCCAGACCTTGCACGTTAACGGCGGTATGGCGATGATTTGAGCCCGAGCAATCGGCATTTGCACCCCCCGGTGAGTATGCTATAGCCGCGCGCAGATCGGTTGCGGGGCCGTTGAGAGCTGTCCGGCCGGGCTGTACAACAGACCCAAAGACGACCCGAAGCGGGCGTGACAGACGAGGACGTGGACCATGAGCGACATCGCCGAGCGCGTGAAGAAGATCGTTGTCGAGCATCTGAGCGTGGATGAGGACAAGGTGGTCGAGGGTGCATCGTTCATCGACGATCTGGGCGCGGACTCGCTCGACACCGTCGAACTCGTCATGGCGTTCGAGGAAGAATTCGGGATCGAGATCCCCGATGATGCGGCCGAGACCATCCAGACGTTCGGCGACGCCGTGAAGTACATCACCGACCATTCCTGACACAGTCCGGCAGGCGGGCGGCGGTGCGGCATCCGGAACCCCGGATGCCGTTTGCGTTTGGGACGGCGAGGGGTTGGGCGGCGGGGCGCGGTCAGCGGGCAGGATGAGGGCGAGGGCAGGCGATGAGACGGGTCGTGGTCACGGGTCTGGGCATGGTGACGCCGCTGGCGTGCGGGGTGGAGGCGACATGGTCGCGCCTGCTCGACGGCCGGTCCGGGGCGGGCAAGATCCGGCATTTCGACGCCGGGCACCTGGCGTGCGACATCGCGTGTGAGGTGCCGCTGGGCGATGGGTCGGACGCGACGTTCCACGTCGACAGCTGGGTCCCGCCCAAGGACCAGAAGAAGATGGACCGGTTCATCACCTACGCGCTGACCGCAGCCACCCAGGCCGTGGAGGATGCCGGCTGGATGCCCCAGGACGAGGAGGGGCGTCTGCGCACCGGCGTCATGATCGGGTCGGGGATCGGCGGGGTGGAGTCGATCGCCGCGACCGCGATCACGCTGAAGGAGCGGGGGCCGCGCCGGGTGTCGCCGTTCTTCATCCCCGGGGCGCTGATCAACCTCTGCTCCGGGCAGGTGTCGATCAAGTACGGGTTCAAGGGGCCGAACCACGCCGTGGTGACCGCGTGTTCCACCGGCGCGCATGCAATCGGGGATGCGGCGCGGATGATCCGGCTGGGGGATGCGGAGGTCATGGTGGCGGGCGGGGCGGAAAGCCCGGTCTGCGAGATCGGCGTCGCGGGGTTCGCCGCATGCAAGGCGCTGTCCACGGCGTTCAACGACACCCCCGAGCGGGCAAGCCGACCCTATGACCGCGACCGTGACGGCTTTGTCATGGGCGAGGGCGCCGGGGTCGTGGTGCTGGAGGAATACGAGCACGCCCGGGCGCGCGGCGCGCGAATTTACGGCGAGATCCTCGGCTATGGGATGTCGGGGGACGCCTACCACATCACCTCGCCCGCGCCGGACGGCGATGGCGGATTCCGGTCCATGCAGGCGGCGCTGAAATCGGCGGGGATCGGGGTGGATGCGATCGACTACGTGAACGCGCATGGAACATCGACCCCGCTGGGCGACGAGATCGAGCTGGGCGCGGTCACGCGGCTGCTGGGCAACCATGCCGGCGGCGTGACCATGTCGTCGACGAAATCGTCTATCGGGCATCTTCTTGGCGCGGCGGGAGCGGTCGAGGCGATCTTCTGCATCCTCGCGATCCGGGACGGGGTGGCGCCGCCGACCCTGAACCTGGACAACCCATCGGTGGAGTCGGTCATCGACCTGGTCCCCCACCGGGCGGTGGAGCGCAGGATCGATGTGGCGCTATCCAATTCGTTCGGCTTTGGCGGAACGAACGCGTCGCTGATCATCGGGCGGGCGAACCGCGGATGATGCGGGCGCTGGCGGCGAACGGGCTTAACCTCCTTGTCGTGGCGCTGATCGTGCTGGCGGGGATGATCGGCTGGGGCGTTGCCGAGTTTCGACGCAGCGGTCCGCTGGGCGAGGCGCAGGTGGTGATGCTGCCGCGCGGGTCCGGGCTGAACGCGATAACCGATGAGCTGGCCGCGAAGGGCGTGATCCGCAATGCCGCGATCTTTCGGATCGGGGCGCGCTACACCGGGCGTGACACGAGCCTGCGGTTCGGCGAGTACGCGATCCCCGCGGGCGCTTCGATGGACGACATCCTGGAAATCCTCGCCTCGGGACGTTCCATCCTCTACCGCGTCACGATCCCGGAGGGGTGGACGAGCTGGCAGATCGTGGAACGGCTGAAGACGGTCGAGGTGCTGACGGGCGAGATCGCCGCGGTGCCGGCGGAGGGGAGCCTCGCGCCCGACACCTATTCGTTCCAGCGCGGGACGTCGCGGGCGGAGGTGCTGCAGGACATGGCCGCGGCGCAGCGGCGGATCCTGGCCGAGGCATGGGAGGGGCGGGCGGCGGACCTGCCGCTGCAATCGCCCGAGGAGGTGCTGATCCTCGCCTCGATCGTCGAGAAGGAGACGGGTGTCGCGGAGGAACGGCCGGTGGTCGCCTCGGTCTTTGTCAACCGGATGCGAGAGGGGATGCGGCTGGAGACCGATCCGACCGTGATCTACGGGATCACCCTGGGGCAGGGCGAGCTTGGCCGCGAGCTGACGCGGGGCGATCTTCGGTCGCGCACGCCCTACAATACCTATCAGATCGACCGGCTGCCGCCGACGCCGATCGCCAACCCCGGTCGGGCGGCGATTGCCGCGACCGTGCAGCCCGCGCAGACCGAGTTCCGCTACTTTGTCGCCGACGGGACGGGGGGGCACGTGTTTGCCAGCACCCTGCGCGAGCACAATGCCAACGTGACCCGGTGGCGCGCGATCCGGGCCCAGCAGGAGCGCGACGCGGCGCCTGCTCAACCCTGAGGATAGTGCTTGACACAGCGCGCGCTCTAGGGTAGAGGAAGCGCATGCTGGACGAATTGGGCGAGCGGCCCCGCCACGGGAGTGGGCGGGGCTTTTTCTTTTTCTCTGTCACTCGAGAACAAGGCTCGTTTTTCAATGAATTTTTCGATCGACGTTGTTGACGACCCCTCTTCACTCTTGAGGCGGGCGAAAATGCTTTACGAAGGGCTGTCGGAGTCGCTTTCGGCAGCCATCGCTGCTTTGCGGGACGGACAGGATGATCTTGCACAGGCGAAGGCCCGGCAGGAGTTGATCCGGTCCCATCAAAAAGCTTTGCAAACCGTGATTGAAATTGAGGTTGGCCTTGGAAAGCGCAGTAAAGATGGCGGCGGAGGCGGCAATGCGGAGCTTGATCTCGATGCCGCCCGAGATGAAATCCACCGCCGAATTTCTCGCCTCCGCGCCGAAGGCTCAGATTGACGAATTTCTGGCTGGGCTCAGTCCCAATGCGCTGATGGCCCTGCCCTGGCTTTTCGAGGTCTGGGCATTGCCGGGTCACCAGTTGCCCCCGCCGGGGGATTGGACCACCTGGGTGATCCTGGGGGGGCGCGGCGCGGGCAAGACCCGCGCCGGTGCCGAATGGGTGCGCGCCGCGGTCGAGGGATCGACGCCACTGGCCCCGGGGCGATGCCGCCGGGTGGCGTTGGTGGCCGAGACGCTCGACCAGGCGCGTGAGGTGATGGTGTTCGGGGAATCGGGTCTTTTGGCCTGTTCGCCGCCGGACCGTCGACCGATCTGGCAATCGACGCGCAAGCGCCTCGTTTGGCCCAACGGGGCGGAGGCGGCGATCTATTCCGCCTCCGACCCCGAGAGCCTGCGCGGGCCGCAATTCGACTGTGCGTGGTCCGACGAATTGGCGAAGTGGAAGAAGGGGCGCGCGGCCTGGGACATGCTGCAGTTTGCGCTGCGGCTGGGGCGCCAGCCGCGGCAGGTGATCACGACCACGCCGCGGGCCAACCGGCTGCTCGTCGATATCCTCGAGGCGCGCACGACGGTCAAGACCTCGGCGCCGACCCGGGCCAATCGGGCCAATCTCGCCCGCGAGTTTCTCGAGGTCGTGACCGCGCAGTACCGCGGGACGCATCTTGGGCGCCAGGAGCTCGAGGGCGAACTGGTGCTGGAGGCACAGGGCGCGCTGTGGTCGCTGACCGGGATCGACGGGCATCGGGGGACACCGCCCACGCTGGACCGCATCGTGGTGGCGGTCGATCCGCCGGTCACCGGCGGGCGGGGGGCGGATGCCTGCGGGATCGTGGTTGCGGGGGTCGAGGCCAAGGGCAGTCCGCAGGAGTGGCGGGCCTGGGTGCTCGAGGATGCCACCGTCGAGGGGCTGCACCCACAGGGCTGGGCGGAGGCGGCGGTCGCCGCGGCCCGGCGCTGGGGAGCGGACCGGGTGGTCGCCGAGATCAATCAGGGCGGCGATCTGGTTGAAACGCTGCTGCGCCAGATCGACCCTCTGATGAGCTACCGGGGCGTTCGGGCCTCGAAAGGCAAGGTCGCGCGGGCGGAGCCGGTCGCGGCGCTTTACGAGCAGGGTCGGGTGCGTCATGCCGGGGCATTCGAGGCGCTCGAGGACCAGATGTGCGCGGTCACCTCGACTGGCTATCTGGGCAAGGGCAGCCCGGACCGGGTCGATGCGCTGGTCTGGGCGCTGACCGATCTGATGATCGACCCGGCGACGGCCTGGAGCGCGCCGCGGGTGCGCAGGCTCTGAGGCGCGGCCCGGCCCTTCGGGCGGGCGATTTTCTTCATGGCGGGTGGACCTGATCCACCGGGCAGGGCCCGGGGGCAGGCATCGCCATGCGGCGTCGAGACGAAGGCGCGGATTTGGCGGACGCGGTCCGGGAGAGTTCAAGCGATGGTATTTCGGTTTCTACGTGGCGCGCGGCCCGAGCCGCGCGAGGAGAAGGCGTCGGCGGTCGGACCGATGATCGCCTTTCAGACCTCGGGGCGCCCGGCCTGGACGCCCAAGGACACGGTATCGCTGACGCGCAGCGGGTTCCAGAACAACCCGGTCGGGTTCCGCTGCGTGAAGATGATCGCCGAGGCCGCAGCCGCCGTGCCGCTGGTGCTGAGCGACGGGGTCACGCGCTACGAGACCCATCCGCTGTTGACCCTGCTGACGGTGCCCAATCCGGCGCAGTCGGGGCCCGCGCTCTTCGAGGCGTTCTACGGCCAGCTTTTGCTGAGCGGGGACGGGTATCTCGAGGCGTCGGGCATCGACGGGGCGGGGCTGCCCTGCGAATTGCACGTGCTGCGGTCGGACCGGATGCGGGTCGTGCCGGGCGAGGATGGCTGGCCGGTCGCGTACGAGTACGCGGTCGGTGCGCGCAAGCACCGCTTCATGATAGGCGAGAGGTTGCCGCCGATCCTCCACCTGAAGTCGTTCCATCCGCAGGACGACCATTACGGGATGTCGCCGATGCAGGCGGCGGCCTCGGCCGTCGATGTGCACAACGCGGCGAGCCGGTGGTCCAAGGCGTTGCTCGACAATGCGGCCCGGCCGTCGGGGGCGATTGTCTATCGCGGGTCGGAGGGGATGGGCACGCTGCGCGAGGACCAGTACCAGCGGCTGGTCGAGGAGCTGGAGCTGAACCATCAGGGTGCCCGCAATGCGGGGCGGCCGATGCTGCTCGAGGGCGGGCTCGACTGGAAGCCGATGGGGTTTTCACCCTCGGACATGGAGTTCCACAACACCAAGGAGGCGGCGGCGCGGGAGATCGCACTCGCCTTCGGTGTGCCGCCGATGCTGCTGGGGCTGCCGGGCGATGCGACGTATGCCAACTATCAGGAGGCGAACCGGGCGTTCTACCGCCTGACGGTGCTGCCGCTGGTCAGCCGGCTGGTCGCGGCGCTGTCGGCGTGGCTGCCGCCGTTCTACGGCGAGGCGCTGAAGGTCACGCCCGAGCTCGACGGCGTGCCCGCGCTGGCGGCGGAGCGGGATGCGCTCTGGAAGCGGGTCGCCACCGCCGATTTCCTGAGCCCCGCGGAGAAGCGCCTGCTGCTCGGCCTGCCGCGGCTGGATGACGGGGCATGAGCGCCGCGAGGGAGCGGACAGGGTCCCGCTACCTCTATGAGCCGTTCGACAGTGCCCATGCCCGCATCGAGACCCATGAGCGGGTCACCGAAGAGCGCTGGTCGGCGCTGGAGCGTCGGCTGAGCGGGATCGAGGCGGCCATCGACCGGCTGGAGAAGCGCCTGTGGCTTGCCGTCTACGGCGCGGCCGCAGCGATGATCAGCCAGGTGTTCAACGGGTTTCTGTCCCAACTGGGGGGATGAGCATGGTGTCCGATTTCGGACTGGAGACGAAATTCCAGACCTTCGAGGCGGGGCTTGGCCTGGCCGGGGAAACGCAGATCGCGGGCTATGCCTCGGTCTTCGGGGTATCCGACCAGGGCGGCGATGTGGTGCGCAGGGGTGCCTACGCTGCGAGCCTCATCGCGCTCGGCACGGCGAAGCGGTCGGTCAAGATGCTCTGGCAGCACGACCCTGCCCAGCCGATCGGGATCTGGGACGAGATCCGGGAGGACGAGCGCGGGCTTTTCGTGCGCGGGCGGGTCCTGACGGAAGTGCAGCGGGGCGCCGAGGCGCTGGCGCTGATGAAGGCGGGGGCCATCGACGGGCTGTCGATCGGCTACCGGACGATCAAGGCGGAGAAGACGGCCCAGGGCCGGATCCTGCAGGAGATCGAACTCTGGGAGGTATCGCTGGTCACGTTCCCGATGCTTCCCGAGGCGCGGGTGGGCGCGTCGGCGCAGAAGGGCGACGACGACCTGGTCCGGGCATTGGCCGAGGCCTTCGCCGAGGCGCGGGCAGACCTGGCGTGAGCGATCGCGCCGCCATTCAAGCAAGAAGGATCTTTCGATGACCCATTCTGGGACCAAGGACGGGGCGACCGACGCCGCCTCGGGTCAGGGTCCGGCCGTGGAGGTGAAGTCCGCCATCGCCGGGTTTCTGCGGGAATTCAAGGCATTTCAGTCCGACATCAAGTCGAAGCTGACCGAACAGGAAACGAAACTCACCATGCTGGACCGCAAGTCGATTGCCCCCACCCGCCCCGTTCTGTCGCAGCGGGTCGATGTCGATGCCCCGCACAAGAAGGCCTTTGCGGCCTATCTGCGCAGTGGTGACGATGATGGCCTGCGCGGCCTTCCGGTCGAGGAGAAGGCGCTGTCCGCGGCCGTTGCGGCCGATGGCGGGTATCTCGTCGATCCCGTGACCTCGGCCGAGATCAACGGCGTCCTGCGCGGTGCGGCCTCGATCCGGGCGATCGCGAACGTGGTGACCGTCGAGGCGACCGCCTATGACGTGCTGATCGACCAGACCGATACCGGCGCCGGCTGGGCGGACGAGCTCGCGGCGACGGCCGAGACCGCGACGCCGCAGCTCGCCCGCATCTCGATCCCGCTCCATGAGCTTTCCGCGATGCCCAAGGCGTCGCAGCGGCTGCTCGACGACAGTGCGTTTGACGTCGAGAACTGGCTTGGCGCGCGGATCGCGGACCGCTTCGCGCGCGCCGAGGGCTCGGCCTTCGTCGCCGGGGACGGCGTGCGCAAGCCGCGCGGGTTCCTCAACCACCCGGCCATTGCCAATGCGACCTGGGCCTGGGGCTCGGTCGGCTACATCGCGACCGGCCAGGCGGCGGATTTCAAGAGCGCGGGTCCTGCGGATGCCATCGTCGATCTGGTCTATGCGCTCGGCGCGCGTTACCGCGGCAAGGCGACGTTCGTCATGAACTCCAAGACCGCCGGTGCGGTGCGCAAGATGAAGGATGCGGACGGGCGGTTCCTCTGGGCCGACAGCCTGGCCGCGCTCGAGCCCGCGCGGCTGATGGGTTATCCGGTCCTGATTTCCGAGGACATGCCCGACATCGCGGCCAATGCCTATGCCATTGCCTTCGGCGATTTCACCGCCGGGTACACGATCGCCGAGCGCCCGGACCTGCGCATCCTGCGCGATCCGTTCTCGGCCAAGCCCAACGTGCTCTTTTACGCCACCAAGCGGATCGGTGGCGACGTGAGCGACTTTGCGGCGATCAAGCTGCTGAAATTCGCCGTGTCGTGACGATGGGGGCCGGGCTCGGCCCCTGGCACAGCGAAGGGGGACCGGCACCGCGCGAGCGGCCCGGTCTGCCGACGCCCCCCGTGATGTCCAGCACGCTGCTCCTCCCTCTGCCCAATGGCACGGGGGGCGTTTCCTTTGGGGAGCTGGGAAGGTGCCGGGGCAGGCGGCGGTTGCCGTCGCCCCGGACTGTGTCCGCGTTGCGGAAGGTTGAGGAGAGACGGTGATGATGTTGATTGAGCTCGATCCCCCCGTGGTCACCACCGGTGCGGTGCGCGAGTTCGCCGACCACCTGCGGATCGGCAGCGGGTTTGCGGATGACGGGTCGCAGGACGGGTTGCTGGCGCTTTACCTGCGTACCGCGATGGCCGCGATCGAGGGGCGGATCGGCAAGGCGATGCTTTCGCGCCGCTACACGTGGACCGTGACCCGCTGGCGCGAGGCGTGCCGCCAGGCGCTGCCCGTGGCGCCGGTGAGCCGGGTCGAGTCGGTAAAGGTCGTTGACCAGAACGGGGTCGAGACGGTGGCCGATCCGTCGGAATGGGCGCTGGTCCCTGACGGTCAGCGGCCCGTGCTGAAGGGAACCTGGGGGCGCGATCTGCCAACGATCCCCGATTACGGCCGGGCCGAAATCGAGTTCACGGCCGGCTACGGCACCGAATGGGACGATCTGCCTGTCGATCTGCGCCAGGCGGTCCTGCTGCTGGCGGCCTGCTATTACGAGAACCGCAGCGCCGATGACGGCAGTGACGGTGCGATGCCGTTTGGCGTGCAGGCGCTGCTCGACCCCTATCGCCCGGTCCGCCTGTGAGCGCGCCGCGCACGCGTCCGGCGCTGAGGCGGCTGCTTACGCTCGAGGCGCCCGTGGCGGTGCCCGATGGGGGGGGCGGGGTCCGCGAGAGTTGGGAAGCGCTGGGCGCGCTCTGGTCCGACGTCCAGGCCATTTCGGGGATCGAGATCGTGAGCGGCGAGCGCGAGGAGGTCCGCATCACCCACCGGGTGATCGTGCGCGGCGCCCCGGAGGGTGCGCTGAGCCGCCCCCGCGCCGACCAGCGGTTCCGCGACGGGCGGCGCGTCTACGGCATCAAGGCGGTGGCGGAACACGATCCGCAGGGCCGTTACCTGATCTGCTGGGCCGAAGAGGGGGCCGGGATATGACCTATGCCCTGGCCTGGCCGCTGCAGCAGGCAGTCTACGCCGCGTTGCAGGCCGATCCCGCGATTGCGGCACTCGTCGAGGACCGGATCTACGATGCAGCGCCCCATGCGGAGCGGACCGATGCGCCGCTCGCCGACTATATCACGCTCGGCGACGAGACGGTCCGCGCGTGGGACACCGCCGACGGGCAGGGCAGCAGCCATGATTTCGCGGTCACCGTCCATTCGGGTGGGCAGGGATACGCGCAGTCCAAGGCGCTGGCCGGGGTGATCTGCGACGTTCTCGTCGATGCGGATCTGGCGCTGAGCCGGGGGCGGCTGATCGGGCTGCGGTTCTTGCAGGCGCAGGCCCAGCGGGGCAAGGGCGCGGAGCGGCGGCGCATTGCCCTGCGGTTTCGCGCGATCATCGAGGACACGGGCGTCTGAGGGCGCCGGTCC
>JANNOT010000405.1:0-2064 GCA_031399375.1 Paraoceanicella sp. | reverse complement strand
GGTCGCGGATCGAGCGTTTGATCAGGTCGCCTTCCTCATAGATTTTCGCGGGCGCGATCGACTTGAGCGTCAGCTCACGGATCTGCTCCCAAAGCCGCATCAGGTATTCGTAGTCGCGCTTGATCTCGGTCTTGGTACGCTGGCTTCCGGCCGTGCGAATGATGAGGCCCGCGCCTTCCGGCACCTCGATCTCCCCCGCGATCTCCTTGAGCTTCTTGCGATCCGCGATCGACGTGATCTTGCGGCTGATCCCGCCGCCGCGGGCCGTGTTGGGCATGAGCACGCAGTACCGGCCCGGAAGCGAGAGATAGGTGGTCAGGGCGGCGCCCTTGTTGCCGCGCTCTTCCTTCACGACCTGGACGAGGAGGATTTGGCGGACCTTGATCACCTCCTGGATCTTGTAGCGGCGCATGGCGGCGCGGCGGGGCGCGCGCTCTTCCTCGACATCATCGCCGCCGATCGATTCGACCTCGTCCTCCTCGGCCTCGTCGCCGTCGTCATCGGGCTCGGCGGGGCCGCGGGGGTCCTCGCTCACCCGCTCGTCGCCCTCGGCGCCGGCAGTTTCGGCAATGGAATGCGGCCCGGCGGGTGGAGCGTCATCGGATGCCCGCGCGGACGGATCCTCGGGCGACGCGTGCTCGGCATCGGGCAGGTCGGGGTCCGCGTCGGGCGACGGGGTGGCCGCGTCGGCTGCGGCTTCGGCGTCCTCGCCCGGCTTGCGGGCGCGCCCACGGGCGGGGCGGCGGCGCTTGCGGGGCCCGCGCTTGTCCTCGTCCTCGCCCTCGTCCGCGCGGGCCTCGGCGGCCTCCTCGGCCATCAGCGCCTCGCGGTCCGCGACGGGGATCTGGTAATAGTCGGGGTGCACTTCCGAAAATGCCAGGAACCCGTGCCGGTTCCCGCCGTAATCGACGAATGCCGCCTGAAGCGACGGCTCGACCCGCGTTACCTTGGCAAGGTAGATGTTTCCGGCTATCTGCCGTTTGGTGATGGATTCAAAGTCGAATTCCTCGACCTTGGAACCTTCGACCACCACGACTCGGGTTTCTTCCGGGTGGGTGGCATCGATCAGCATTTTCTGGGCCATGTTGTCCTTCTTCGGCCTGCATCCTCTGGACCGGCGCGGGGCCGGGGCGGGGCTGCTGCCATGGGGTCTGCGATGGCGCCCATGCCAAGGCGGCCGGCGGGGGCACGGAGGCACCGTCGGCTCGGGTCGTGCTGGCATGCGCGCGCTGCATCGCGGTCTGATCTCCGGCGCCTTCCGGCACCAAGGCTTCGGGTGCCCGAGAGCACCGGATGGAACTGGCGCCCTTCGACACCGGATGAAATTGGCGCCGTGGGGCGCCCGGTAGCACGGACGCCCGGGTTGGGCGCCGAAAAAGTCTGGGCCGCGGCGGCATCCCGGACATCGGGCGCGCTCCGGCGCCAGCATCCCGGGCGTCGCCGTGACGCAACCGGCCGTGGGCCGCCGAGGGTCCCACGCATCACGCGCACACTCGCGCCGGATCGGCCGGAACAGGCGCGGGACCCCGCGCCACCCGGCCACCGCCACGGATGCCCGGTGGCATCCCTGACGGCCGACACCGCGATCCGTTGATCTGCGCTGTGCGTACCCTGACAAAGGGGAAACGCCCGCGGTTGCGGTCCGAGCACCGTGTCCCGGATCCGGGCTGGCTGACGGAGCGGTCGATCGGGGCGCGATGCCCGCGGAACGCATCGTGCCATCGCCCGTTGCATCCCTTGGGTGCACCATAGACGGCGCACGCGCCGCATGACAAATGGTTTTTCCAAGGCAGCCGTCGGTGCGGTCGACCGTGGAGGACAGGGCGGATGGCGTGGCGGCACCGGATTTCTGGCCTTAGCCCCGCGATCGTCGCCGTGATCCTGACGCTCTCGTCGCCCGCGACCGGGGCGGCGGAAGAGCCTGCGCGGACGCTCGCCTTTGACGGCGAGAGCCTGACGCTCGAGATCGCGGCAAAGCGGCCCTTCCGGGCATTCACGCTCGCGGACCCCGCGCGGATCGTCCTCGATATCAGCGGCGTGGACCTCGGCGGGATCGGCGGGGCG
>JANNOT010000397.1:0-1749 GCA_031399375.1 Paraoceanicella sp. | reverse complement strand
CGAACAGCTCGGGCTGCCCGCCGTCGTCGTCGGTCAACCTCCATCGCAGGGGCGATACCTGATCTGTGCGCGAGCAGCACGACCGTCAGCACATAGGGCAGCGCCTGGACGGCCTGGACGGGGACCTCGCCCAGGCCCGGGATACGCACGCCCTGCAGCCAGAACTGCGCCGCCTCCATGAACCCGAACAGGAGGCAGGCGAACATCGCCTGGATCGGCCGCCACTTGGCGAAGATCAGGGCGGCGAGGGCGATGAAGCCCTTGCCCGCCGACATGTTGTTGATGAACCCCGCTCCCTGGGCGGTCGAAAGATACACGCCCCCGAGCCCGCAGAGCACGCCCGCGCAGACGAGCGCGAGATAGCGCAGCCGCGTTACGCTGATGCCCGCGGTGTCCACCGCCGCCGGGTTCTCGCCCACCGCCCGGAGGCGCATCCCGAAGCGCGTGCGGTAGAGCACCCACCAGGTCAGGGGGGCGGCGGCGAAGGCGACATAGACCAGGAACTTGTGCCCCGAGATCAGCTCGCCCCAGACCGGCCCCAGCACGGGGACGCCCCCCAGCGTCTCGGCCAGGGGCAGGCTCACGTCGCCGAACTTCGCATCCACCCCTAGGGGTGGCGTCTTGCCCCCCTGCTGAAACCATGCCTGCCCCAGCACCGCCGACAACCCCGCCGCGATGAAGTTGATCGCGACGCCCGACACGATCTGGTTGCCCCGGTGGGTGATGCAGGCAAACCCGTGCACAAGCGCGAGCGCCACCGACACCGCGACCCCGGCAAAGAGCCCCGCCCAGGCCGAGCCCGTCACCGATGCCGTCGCCGCGGCGGCGAAGGCGGAGGCCAGCAACTTCCCCTCCAGCCCGATGTCGAACACGCCCGAGCGTTCGGCAAAGAGCCCAGCGAGGCAGGCGAGCAGGAGCGGCGCCGAGAGCCGCAGCGTCGCATCGAGGATCGAGAGGATGTCGAGAAAGCTCACGCCAGCGCCCGAGCCGCGAAGAGCCGCACCATCAGGGGCCGGTACATGAACTCGAGCGCCCCCGCGAAGAGGATCGCGAGGCCCTGGATCAGCACCACCATGTCGCGCGTGATGTTGGGCATCTCGAAGGCAAGCTCGGCCCCACCCTGGTAGAGCATCCCAAACAAAAGCGCCGCCAGCACGATCCCCACCGGATGCGCCCGCCCCATCAGCGCCACCGCGATGCCGACGAACCCCGCGCCGCCCCCGATGTCGAGGAAGATCCGCGTCTGCTCGCCCATCACCGGGTTCAGGCTCATCAGTCCCGCAAGCGCGCCGGACAGCGCCATCACGATCACGGTGATCCGCGTGCCCGAGATCCCGGCATAACGCGCAGCCGAGGGGTTCGCGCCGAACACCCGGATCTCGTAGCCAAGCTTGGTCCGCCAGATCAGCACCCAGACCAGCACGGCGGCGATCAGCGCGAGAAAGAACGTGAGGTTCAAGGGCGCCCCCCCGATGTCGAGGCCGATGAGCGCCATCGTCTCCTCCAGATGCGGCAACCGCGCCTGGGCCTCGAACGTCCGCGACTGGACGGAAGGATTGGTCGGCACCCTGAGCCAGTTCACGATCAGGTAGCCCATCAGCGAGGCCGCGATGAAGTTGAACATGTGTCGACATGTCGAGCTCCACCGACCGCAAGATCGACGGGCGCAAGCGCATCATCGACATCGAGAAGGAATCGCTCCTGCTCATGTGCGAGGCCCTCGAGGCGATCCGCGACGAATACGCGATC
>JANNOT010000382.1:0-3551 GCA_031399375.1 Paraoceanicella sp. | reverse complement strand
CGGTGCTCGGCACTGCGCTCGCCATCAAGATGGTCGCCTCTGTCGGCGTGGCCCCCATCGCCGCCGCCTTCGCCGAGCGTGCGCCGCGCCGGACGCTCCTGGGGGCGCTCGACCTCGCGCGCGCGTCGGTGGCGCTCTGCCTGCCGTTCGTCACCGAGATCTGGCAGGTGTATCTCCTGATCTTCGTGCTGCAGTCGGCCTCGGCCGGGTTCACGCCGCTGTTCCAAGCCACCATCCCCGACGTGCTGCCGGACGAGGCTGATTACACCCGCGCGCTGTCGCTGTCGCGCCTCGCCTACGACCTGGAGAGCCTGCTGAGCCCCGCGATCGCGGCAGCGCTTCTTCTGGTGATGAGCCACGCCACCCTTTTCGCGGGGACGACGATCGGATTTCTTGCCTCCGCCGCCCTTGTGGCATCGGTCGTCCTGCCCAGTCCGAAGCCTGCGGCGCCACGGGGGGTCTGGGACCGCACCACGCGCGGAATGCGGATCTATCTCGCCACCCCCCGGCTGCGCGGCGTGCTGGCGATCAGCATGGCGGTCTCGGCGGGCGGGGCGATGGTGATCGTGAATACCGTCGTGCTGACCCAGGTCGCGTTCGGGCTGGGGCAGAGCGCGGTCGCGGTTGCGCTTGCGGCGTTTGGGGCGGGATCGATGACCGCGGCATTGGCGCTGCCCAGGCTGCTCGAACGGCAGGGCGACCGGCCGGTGATGCTCGCGGGGGCGACGGTGCTGGCGGTGGGGCTGCTGCTGGGGCCGCTGGCGGGGGGCATGGGCGGGCTGCTGCCGCTCTGGTTCGCCATGGGCGTCGGCTATTCGGCGGCCCAGACGCCGACCGGACGGCTCCTGCGCGCGTCGGCCCATCCCGAGGACCGCCCCGCGCTCTTTGCCGCGCAGTTTGCCCTGTCGCATGCCTGCTGGCTGGTCACCTATCCGCTGACGGGCTGGCTCGGTGCTGCGGCGGGGCTCGACGCGGCCTTCATCGCGCTTGCCGCGGTCGCCGGGGCTGCGATCCTGTTCGCAGCGTGGGTCTGGCCGCGCGAGACCATCGGCGACATGGTCCACAGCCATGCCGACCTGCCGCGCGGCCATTCGCACCTGGCCGATGACGCCCCGACCCACGCGCACCCGTTCGTCATCGACGCGCTGCACCCCCGGTGGCCCCGCAGCGCGTAGCGATCGGCACCGCGGCTGCGGTGCCGATGCCGCACAGGGGAAAAGTGTTTCAGCGTCGCCGCGGAGCCTGCGGCGCTTGCACCCGGCTATCTGCTGCGTCTGCAACCAACCGTCGACCGTTCAGTGCACCAGGCGCCCAATCTTCTGGTCGGTGTTGTCCGCTGTCAGGCCGAGGACCGACATCAGAAGCGGGCCGCGCTCGGCCGCCGGGACCATGCGCGTCAGCGCAGTCAAAAGAACCATCGCATTCGCCGCCGGACCTTCGAATGCGAACTTCGGATTACGTATCGTGCAATCCACGAGCTTGACCGGCTGCTCGCCCCGATAGACGAGGGTGCAGTTATCCAACACGCAATTTTCATAGGCAACGCCGTCCAACACAAGGCGACGGCCGCGGAACGTGCATGCAGCGTAGGTCACGGTGTTCAACCTCTGTTGCGTTACTTTGGAGATAGGAAAGCGACACGGCGCGGTTCAGTTCCGCACAAATCCGCTCGATCGGCAAGAAATTGCTTGTCGCCGGACGGCTAGGACGGGTCCACCGGGAAATATCGTTCTGCGTCAGAGGTTTGAGATAACCATCAGGCCGGGGGCGCGTACGCGGCCGAAAATCGCGGGGCATCCCTTGCACATTCGGAAAATCCATCCATCTACCATCCATGCAGATGGTGAAACGACATGTCTGATCGTCCGACCGACCCGCACGCGCGCCAGCCCGACAGCGAGAAGATCACGCTGAACCTGGGGTATGTCGATCTCGGCCGCATCGATCTTCTGGTGCGGGACGGGTTCTATGGCAACCGTACCGATCTGATCCGCACGGCGATCCGCACCCAGCTCGACCGCCACGCTGTCGATCTGGCGCGGTCGGTGTCGCGCCAGACGCTCGAGCTTGGCCTGCGCGATATCACGCAGGCAGATCTCGAGGCGGCGCGGCTGGCGGGCATCATGCTGCATGTCCGCGTGGTCGGCCTGGTCCGGATCGCGCGGGACGTGACGCCCGATCTTGCGCGGGCGGCCATCGGCTCCATCACGGTCCTTGGCGCACTTCATGCGGCACAGGACGTCAAGACCGCGCTTGCAGACCGCATCCGCTGACCCTTTTCCCGCAGGAGGCTTCCATGCCACTCGATTTTGCCGCACTGCGCCGTGCGGCCGCCGCGACCCGCGTCGGCGCATTGACCGACGCGACCCGGATCATCCAGCAGGCGCTGCGTGGTCACGCCGCCCCGCCCGCCGCCCCGCCCGTCGCCCCGCCCGTCGCTCGTGACGGGCGCATCGATGGCGAGGCGGACATCGTCACGCCGTCGGACGCGCCCCATCCGGCGCCCCGTCGCGCGCCATTCCATCGCCGCACCGATGCCCCGCGCGGCCGCATGCGCCCGGCGGCACCGACGATTCCCGAGGGGGCGCGCTGGCTGCACCGGACGTTCGCCTGTGCTGAGGGCAGCCGCGACTACCGGCTCTACCTGCCCGCCACCGCGCCCCGCGGGCTGATCCTGATGTTACATGGCTGCAAGCAGGACGGCGACGATTTCGCCCGCGGCACGGGCATGAACGCCGTGGCAGAGGCCCACGGGCTGGCGGTCGCCTATCCCATCCAGCAGCGGCGAGAGAACGCGTCGGCCTGCTGGCGCTGGTTCGAGCCGCGCCACCAGGGCCGCGGCACGGGCGAGCCTGCGATTCTCGCGGGGCTCGCCCAGGCGGTCGGTGCCGAATTCGCGGTACCCGCCCCGCGGGTGTTCGTGGCCGGGCTTTCCGCGGGAGGCGCGATGGCGGCGGTGCTCGGCGAAGCCTATGGCGACGTATTCGCCGCGGTCGGCGTGCATTCCGGGTTGTGCGCCGGCAGCGCCACGGACGTCGCCTCGGCCTTCGCGGCCATGCGGGGCGAGGGGCACGGCGGCAAGCGGCCGACCGCGCGCGTGATCGTGTTCCACGGCAGCGCCGACCGGACCGTGCACCCTGCAAACGCGGTCCGCCTGACCCCTCCGTCGCCACCCACGAGGACTTCTGCCGCCACCGATGGCGGGCGGTCCTGCACCCGCCAAGTGTGGGTCGGCCCCGTAGGCGCCGCGCAGGCGGAATGCTGGATAGTGGACGGCGCGGGCCATGCCTGGTGCGGCGGCGACGCCTCGGGATCCTTCACCGACCCGGGCGGTCCGGACGCGTCGGCCGCGATGGTGCGGTTCTTTCTCGCGATCTGAGGGCGCTGTGGGGGAGCGTGCCGCGCCCCCCTCACCGCCATCGATCTTTGCGCGAAGGGCACCGGCCCCCGCCTGTGCCTTTCCCTCAGCCGTCGGCTGCGGGTCGGGCATCGCGCAGCGACTGGGCGTAGACATTGACGATCAGGGCCGCCAGCAGGATCAGCCCCCGGAT
>JANNOT010000370.1:0-10495 GCA_031399375.1 Paraoceanicella sp. | reverse complement strand
TGGGTCATGGGTCTGCCTTCCTGCGGGTCACATCGTGGCCCCGATCTGCCACGGCACGAATTCATGATCGCCGAGGCCCTGCGCCTCGGATTTCGACATCTCGCCGGACGCGACGCGCAGGATCATCGCGTAGATCTCGCGTCCCACCGCCTCGACGGACGCGCCCTCCGACAAGATCGTGCCGGCGTTGACATCCATGTCCTCGACCATCCGGCCGTACATCTCGGAATTGGTCGCGACCTTGATGGTGGGTGCTGGCTTGGAGCCGAAGGCAGAGCCGCGCCCGGTGGTGAATACGATGAGCTGGCAGCCCGACGCGATCTGTCCCGTGGCCGAGGCGGGGTCGTAGCCGGGGCTGTCCATGAAGGTGAAGCCCCGCGCCGTCACGGGCTCGGCATACTTGTAGACGCCCGTCAGTGGCGTCGTTCCGCCCTTGGCCGCGGCGCCGAGCGATTTTTCCAGGATCGTGGTCAGCCCCCCCTTCTTGTTGCCGGGCGAGGGGTTGTTGTCCATCGAGCCCCGGTTGCGGGTCGTGTAATCCTCCCACCACGCGATCAGGTCCAGGAGCTTCTGGCCCACGGCGGGGCTGACCGCGCGGCGGGTCAGGAGGTGCTCGGCGCCGTAGATCTCGGGCGTCTCGGCCAGCACCCCCGTGCCGCCCTGGGCCACCAGCAGGTCGCAGGCATGGCCGAGCGCGGGGTTCGCCGTGATCCCCGACCACGCATCCGACCCGCCGCATTGCAGCCCGACCATCAGGGAGGATGCGGGGCAGGGTTCGCGAGTCGCCGCATTGGCGAGCGGCAACATGGCGGTGATCTTCTCGATCCCCAGCTCCACGGTCCGGCGCAGCCCTGCGACATCCTGGATGTTCATCGTCTGGAAGAGCGGCCCGCGGGCGAGCCCGTAGGCCTCGAGCAGCCAGTCGATCTGGTTCATCTCGCACCCCAGGCCCACCATCAGCACGCCCGCATGGTTGGGATGGCGCGCATAGCCCCACATCACGCGCTGGAGCGCCTCGAACCCGTCGCCCGATCCCGCCATCCCGCAGCCCGTGCCGTGGACGAATGCGGCGACGCCGTCCACGTTGGGATAGGCCGCCATCACCTGCGGCGTGAAATGCGCCGCTATCTTGCGTGCCGCCGTGGCCGAACAGTTGACCGATGTCACGACGGCGATGAAATTGCGCGTGCCCACGGTCCCGTTCGCGCGCCGGAACCCCATGAAGCTGTCCAGCGTCGCGGCGGGGATCGCGGGGCGAAGGTCGGTCCCGAACTCATAGGTCTGGTCCACCGCACGAAACGCGAGATTATGGGTATGGACATGATCGCCTGGCGCGATCGGTTCGGCGGCATAGCCGATGACCTGAGCGTACTTGAAGACCGGACCACCGGTCGGCACGGGCGCCACGGCGATCTTGTGCCCGCGCGGGATGATCGCCCGGGCCCGCGTCCCCTCGACCTCCGCGCCGACCTCGAGCGGGCGGATCGCGGTCACGACGTTGTCGCGCGCATCGAGGCGGACGATCTGGGTCATGGTGGGGTTCCCGGGACGCTCTGCTGCTGTTGCCGACAGCTAGGCCCAAACCCGGGGCGGCTGCAAGCGCCACCATCGGCGCGTCGCCTCCGCCGGGCGGAAACACGACCCCCGGTTCCCGCGGCGGAACACGCGCGCCGCAGGCAGGGTGTCACCGCACCCCCGGGGTCGTTCAGGCCACGCCACGCCGCGCACCATCACAAGGATCGCCGTGAACACTGACACTGGCGGACAACGCATAACGGGACAGGGGATGACACAGGAACAACCGGGGCGCTCCCGGGCCCGAGGGGGCCTATTCCCGGGAGCAACGCAAACACTTCGGGTCACACCACATCAACCGACCCGGTTCGACGCAACCCGACACACCGTCTGACGCGCCGCGCCCCTCTGACTACACTACCGACACCCGTGAAGATGACCGCCGGTTTGGGCGGAATTTGGTCGCGATCAAGGCAAGTTTGCCCAAATCGCGATGCCTTCGCCCCGGTCCGTTCCGCCCCGCGCGCCTTGACCGCGCCCGACCCTGCGCCCTAAAGAGCGCGCATCGGATCGGGATGCGGGGTGTGCCATGGGCTTCAAATGCGGGATCGTGGGGTTACCCAATGTCGGGAAATCCACGCTTTTCAACGCCCTGACCCGGACCGCCGCCGCCCAGGCGGCCAATTTCCCGTTTTGCACGATCGAGCCGAATGTGGGCGAGGTGGCGGTCCCGGATCCGCGGCTGGAGCGGCTGGCCGCAATCGCGGCATCACGGCAGATCATTCCCACCCGCCTGACATTCGTTGACATCGCGGGTCTGGTGAAGGGGGCGTCCAGGGGCGAGGGGCTGGGGAACCAGTTTCTGGCCACCATCCGCGAAACCGATGCCATCGCCCATGTCCTGCGCTGCTTCGAGGATGGCGACATCACCCATGTCGAGGGCCGCGTGGACCCCATCGCCGATGCCGAGACCATCGAGACCGAACTGATGCTCGCCGATCTCGAATCGGTGGACCGCAGGCTCCAGACCCTCGCGCGAAAGGTGCGCGGCGGCGACAAGGAGGCGGCGGATCAGGACCGGCTCCTGCGCGTGGCCAAGGAGGCGCTGGATGCGGGGCGCCCCGCGCGCACGGTCAGGGTGGCCGAGGATGACCAGAAGGCGTGGCGCACGCTCCAGCTCATCACCGCCAAGCCCGTGCTCTATGTCTGCAATGTCGAGGAGGCGTCGGCGGCCACGGGCAACGCGCTGTCGGCCCGGGTGGCCGCGCTGGCCGCGGCCGAGGGTGCGGCGGCGGTCGTGATCTCGGCCGCCATCGAGGAGGAGATCGCCCAGCTTCCCGATGGCGAGCGGGCGGAGTTTCTCGAGGCGCTGGGGCTGACCGAGCCCGGGCTCGACCGGCTGATCCGCGCGGGCTACGGCCTGCTCGGCCTCCAGACCTATTTCACCGTGGGCCCGAAGGAGGCGCGGGCCTGGACCATCCCCCAGGGCACCCTCGCCCCCCAGGCGGCGGGCGTGATCCACGGCGACTTCGAACGCGGGTTCATCCGGGCCGAGACCATCGCCTATGACGACTACATCGCCGGGAACGGCGAGGCGGGCGCGCGCGAGGCGGGCAAGATGCGGGTGGAGGGCAAGACCTACCGCGTCGCGGATGGCGACGTGCTGCATTTCCTGTTCAACACCTGACAGGCCCCTGGCCGACCGCCTGGCCCGTCAGCATCGCGAAGCGGTCGAGATAGGCCCGCTTCGCCTCGACCGGCGCCCGGGGCGCGAGCGTGCGGCCCGCGATCAGGAACCCGTCGGGCCGCCCGAAGAACCGCGTCGCCTCGGCCTCGGAAAAGCCCGCGATCTGGGTTGCCTCTAGCCAGGCCGACAGCTTGTCCGCGCGCTTGATCTCGGCCCTGACCGCCGCGGGCAGTGCTGCGGGCAGGCCGAAGCGGCGATGGACGGCATGGGACAGGCGCTCCTCGAGCGCGCGGAACTCTGCCCCGATGGCGTGCTTGACCGGCGAAATCATGTCGCCGACCACGTATTCCGGTGCATCGTGGAGAAGCGCCGCCAGCCGCCAGTGGGGTGCCGTATCCGGTGCGCGGGCGCCGTAGAACTCCTCGACCAGCAGGCAGTGCTCGGCCACGGAATAGGGCCAGTCGCCACGGGTCTGCCCGTTCCAGCGGGCGACGAAGGCAAGGCCATGGGCGATGTCCTCGATCTCGACATCGAGCGGCGAGGGGTCCAGCAGGTCGAGCCTGCGTCCCGAAAGCATCCTCTGCCAGGCGCGGGGTGGGGGGGCCATGCCTCTCTCCGGGGCGGAACATGTCCCCAGGGTTAGGCGACGTGCAGGGCGGCGTCGAGGGGGCGCCGCCCCGCCTTCGGACTGGGCCGCGGGATCAGCCCCGCCGCGTCCGCAGCGCCAGAAGGCCCGACAGGGCCGCGCCGAGCATCCAGGCCGAGGCCGGCAGGGGAATGACCGTGGCGCCGGGATTGTCGGGGATGATGATGACGTCACCGGCCCGGACCCCGGCAATGGCGAGGCCCGAGTCGTAGCGGCGGTCGAGCAGGTTGGTCACGCCGAACTCGAGATAGTAGGTTCCGGCCGCCGCGATCTCGAAGCTCGATCTGACCCAGCCGGTAAACCCGCAGCCCGCGTCATAGCAGGCCCCGCTCCACATGCCGATTTCGCCCCAGGGCGGGCCGCCGGGCACGATTTCCACGCTGGCGGGATCGAGCGTGACGCCGGGGGACGGAAGCGGCAGGCCGGTGCCGGGCACGATCGATCCCGTCGGCTGGGTCCGTGCGGTGAAGAGCAGCGCCACCTCCGCATCGGTCGTGGCATCGACGAGCCGGGTCCAGGCGTAATCCGTGAAGACCTCGCCGTCCGACGTGATGTAGTTGAAGTAGTATTCCAGCGTGTCCCCCGCCCCGACCGCAAAGTCGAAGGTCGTGAGCAGCGTGCCGTTCGACCCGCCCGCCCCGGCAAGCTGGCCGACACCGTCCAGCCCGTCGGTCGTGGTGATGTAGACATAGCTGCCGCCGACCGGCGAAGGTCCGACGATCCCGTTGGCGGATCCGAACCCGGCAGCCCCGAAAAACTCGCCGACACCCGGTAGCGTTGCGGCCTGTGCGGTGCCCGCGAAAAGCGTCGCGAGCGTGGCTGCGGCGATGGTGACCCAAATGTGCTTCACAATTATCCTCCGTCTGTTCTTATACGACGCGACTCGATCTCGCGTTCCGTCATCTTAACAGAACGTTACTACTTGGGAACCGCGGCAAATTGCGATGTTGTGCGACAGTCTTGTGTATCCTGGGCGCATCTGTCGGGCAGGACGCCGCAGCTCCATGGCGGCCGCACCACGTGCGGTGGCGTGGGTGGTTGCCGTCGCGCCTGCCGCCCGATGGCCGGGCCGGCGCACCATCGCCCCGCCCGGCCCCCGGTTCCGCCGCATTGCCCCTGCGATGGCGAGGTGGTAAGCGGCCACGATCAGCGCAGCACGAGGTTTCCATGGCCCCCGACCACATCGTCAAAGACATCGCCCTCGCCGAATTCGGCCGCAAGGAACTGACGATTGCCGAAACCGAAATGCCCGGCCTGATGGCGCTGCGCCGCGAATTCGGCGAGAGCCAGCCCCTGAAGGGCGCGCGGATCGCGGGCTCGCTGCACATGACGATCCAGACTGGCGTGCTGATCGAGACGCTGGTGGTGCTCGGGGCGGACGTGCGCTGGGCCTCGTGCAACATCTTCTCGACCCAGGACCACGCCGCCGCGGCCATCGCCGCTGCGGGTGTCCCCGTCTTTGCGGTGAAGGGCGAGACGCTGGAAGAGTACTGGACCTACACCGACCGCATTTTCGACTTCCCGGCGGATGGGGCGAACATGATCCTCGACGATGGCGGGGACGCGACGATGTATGTCCTGATCGGCGCCCGGGTCGAGACGGGCGAGACCGATCTGATCGCCGTGCCGACGAGCGAGGAGGAGGAATTCTTCTTCGCCCAGATCCGGAAGCGCCTCGCCGCCTCGCCTGGCTGGTTCGCCCGGCAGCGCGCGGCGATCCGCGGCGTGTCGGAGGAGACGACGACCGGGGTCCACCGGCTCTACCAGCTGATGGAGAAGGGACAGCTTCCCTTCCCCGCCTTCAACGTGAACGACAGCGTCACGAAGTCGAAATTCGACAACAAGTACGGCTGCAAGGAAAGCCTGGTGGACGGCATCCGCCGCGCGACCGACACGATGATGGCGGGCAAGGTCGCGGTCGTCTGCGGCTATGGCGACGTGGGCAAGGGCTCCGCCGCCTCGCTCGCCGGCGCCGGGGCCCGGGTGAAGGTGACCGAGATCGACCCGATCTGCGCGCTTCAGGCGGCGATGGACGGGTTCGAGGTCGTGACGCTCGAGGACGTGGCCCCCACCGCCGACATCTTCATCACCGCGACGGGCAACAAGGACGTGATCCGGCTCGAGCACATGCGGGCGATGAAGGACATGGCCATCGTCGGCAACATCGGCCATTTCGACAACGAGATCCAGGTCGCGGCGCTGAAGAACCACAAATGGACCAACATCAAGCCGCAGGTCGACATGATCGAGATGCCCTCGGGCAGCCGGATCATCCTTTTGTCCGAGGGGCGGCTCCTGAACCTCGGCAACGCCACGGGGCACCCCAGCTTCGTGATGTCCGCATCCTTCACCAACCAGGTGCTGGCGCAGATCGAGCTTTGGACCCGCAACGACCGCTACGAGAACAAGGTCTACGTGCTGCCCAAGCATCTGGACGAGAAGGTCGCGGCGCTCCACCTCGAAAAGCTCGGGGTCAAGCTGACCCGGCTGTCGGACGACCAGGCCGCCTATATCGGCGTGGGCGAGCAGGGCCCGTTCAAGGCGGATCACTACCGCTACTAACGATCCGGTAACCCTATCTTTGAGTTGAATTTTTCGCGCTCCGCCCTTGCGGGGCGCGGTCGTTTCCGCCATAACGGTGGGGCAGGCCAGAACGGCCGGTCGTCCAGGATGCCGGGACCCAGGGTCCCACCCGCAGCGACCAAAAATCTCCAAGAACTGGATCACCAATCCCGACTTCCATGCGTGGGAGCGAGGCTGCCCCGGGCGGGGGCAGCTTTGTGGGGCGGCGGAGAGCGTCTTGGGCGGGGGCTCTCCGCCGACTTACGTCCTGACCGGGTCATCCCCGGCATAGCCGCCGAGTGCGCAGACGACGGCCCATTCCTCGGGCGTCACGGGCTGCACCGACAGGCGCATGTTGTTGACCAGGACCATGTCCTTCAGCCGCGGGTCCGCCTTGCACGTCTCCAGCGTCACCGGCCGCTGCAGGGGGGCGAGGGCGCGGACGTCCACACAGTCCCAGCGCGGGTCGTCGGTCGTCGAATCGCGGTGCGACAGGGCGCAGACCTCGACGATCCCCACGATCTCCTTGCCGATGTTGGAATGGTAGTAGAATCCGCGGTCGCCGATCTGCATCGCGCGCATGTTGTTGCGCGCCTGGTAGTTGCGCACGCCGTGCCATTCCTCGCCCTCGGCGCCCTTCGCCACCTGCTGGTCCCAGGACCAGGTGTCGGGTTCGGACTTGAACAGCCAGTACCGCATCGCTACCCCTTTGCCCCGCGCCTGCCGGACCCAATCAGCGGCGCGGCGGCCGCGTCAAGGGGCCAGCGCGGGCGGGCCGAAAAGCTGAGGGGGTCGGGGGCGCGCACCCCTGCCGCCTCGATCCCCGCCCAGGCGATCATCGCCCCGTTGTCGGTGCAGAGCGCGAGGGGCGGGGCGGTGAAGCCGAAGCCCGCGGCGCCTGCCACCCCCTCCAGAGCCGTGCGGATTGCCTGGTTCGCGGCAACGCCGCCCGCGACCGCGAGCGTCCCCGGCCCATGGACCTCGGCGAACGCGGCCATTGCGCGCCGGCTCTTTTCCGCCAGCACGTCGGCGACCGCCGCCTGGAACCCCGCGCAGAGATCGCGACGATCCTGCGCGGTCATGGTGCCTGCGGGTGCCACGGTGTCGCGCGCCCGGCGCAGGGCGGTCTTCAGCCCCGAGAACGACAGATCGCAGCCCGGACGGTCGAGCAGCGGGCGCGGAAACTCGAAGCGTGCGGGGTCGCCCCCCGCCGCCTCGCGCTCCACCGCCGGTCCCCCGGGATAGCCGAGGCCGAGAAGCTTGGCCGATTTGTCGAACGCCTCGCCCGGCGCGTCGTCGATCGTGCCCCCCAGGCGGCGGAACGTCTCCGCCCCCTCGACGGCCAGAAACTGGCAATGCCCGCCCGAGACGAGGAGCATCAGATAGGGAAAGCCGGTCCCGTCGGTCAGCCGCGGGGTCAGCGCGTGGCCCGCGAGGTGGTTGATCCCCCAGAGCGGCAGGCCGGTGGCCGCCGACAGCCCCTTGGCCGCCATCACGCCGGCCAGCACGCCGCCGATCAGCCCCGGCCCCGCGGTCACCGCGATCCCGTCGAGCGCGCAGAGGCCGAGCCCCGCCTGCTCCAGCGCCGCCTCGATGCAGAGATCCACCCGCTCGGCATGGGCGCGGGCCGCGATCTCGGGCACCACGCCGCCGAAGGCGTCGTGCAGTCCCGCCTGCCCCCAGACGACCGATGACAGGATGCGGCGGTCGGCCCGGACCACGGCCGCCGCCGTCTCGTCACAGCTCGACTCGATCCCCAGCAGGGTCATGGTCATGGCGCACGCCCGTTGGCCCCGGCCGATTGCCTTGGCTGAGGGGGGCAGGTAACACCCGGGTCATGGACACGCAATCCCGCCCCCCCGCGCCTGAGACCCCGCTTCGCATCGGCACCCGCGGCTCGCCGCTCGCGCTCGCCCAGGCGCACGAGACCCGGGCCCGCCTGATGGCGGCCCATGGCCTGCCCGAGGCGGCGTTCACGGTCACCGTCATCCAGACGGTGGCGGACGCCGTGCTCGACCGCCCGCTGAGCGAGATCGGCGGCAAGGGCCTCTTCACCAAGGAGATCGAGGAGGCGTTGCTGGCCGGGACCATCGACATCGCGGTCCATTCGATGAAGGACGTGGCGACGGTGCTGCCGGACGGCCTGACCATCGCGACCTACCTGCCGCGCGAGGATGTGCGCGACGCGTTCATCTCGCCCCGCTTCGCCGCGGTGGCGGAGCTGCCCCGGGGCGCCGTCGTGGGATCGTCGAGCCTCAGGCGCCGCGCGCAGCTGCTGGCCACGCGGCCCGATCTCGCGGTGGTGGAGTTCCGCGGCAACGTCCAGACCCGGCTGCGCAAGCTCGAGGACGGCGTTGCGGCCGCGACCTTTCTGGCCTGTGCGGGGCTCGCGCGGCTCGGGCGCACGGCGCTCGCGCGGCCGATCGCGACCGAGGTCATGCTGCCCGCCGTGGCGCAGGGCGTGATCGGGATCGAGCACCGGCAGCGCGATGGGGTGGCCGAGGCGCTGCTCGCCCCCCTGAACCACGCCCCGACCGCCGCGCGGGTGGCAGTCGAGCGCGCGTTCCTCGCCGCGCTCGACGGCTCGTGCCGCACGCCGCTTGCGGGGCTTGCCGAATGGGACGGGGACCGGCTGCGGTTCCGGGGCGAGATCCTGCGCCCGGACGGGTCGGAACGCCATGCGGGTGCCTGGGACGGCGTCCCGTCGGACGGACCCGCCGCGGGTACCGCCCTGGGCCTGGAGCTGAAGGCGCGGGGCGGCGCGGGATTTTTCGGATGAGGCTGCTCCTGACCCGCCCCGATCCCCAGGCCCGCGCGTTCGCCGCGGTCCTGGATGCGGCGGCGCCGGGTCGGTTCGATCCCTGGGTGCAGCCGTTCCTGACCATCGTGGTTGAACCCGCGCGCCTCGACCTTGCGGGGCTCCAGGGCCTCCTGTTCACGTCGGCCAACGGCGTGGCGGCCTTTGCCGCCCGGTCGGACCGCCGCGATTTGCCCGCGCTCTGCGTCGGGCCCGGCACGGCCGATGCCGCCCGCGCGACGGGCTTTTCGGCCGAATCGGCCGAGGGCGACGTGGGCGCCCTGGCGCGCCTTGCCCATGACGCCTGGCTTGAGGGGGCGGGGGACTATCTCCATGTCCGCGGGCGCGAGACGGCGGGGGACCTTTCGGGCGCGCTTGCGGCCGAGGGGATCGCAGTGCGCGAGGTGATTCTCTACGAGGCCCGGCCGCTCGCGGCCATTCCCGCGCCGCTCGACGCCGCGCTCCGGGCCGGCGCAATCGACGTCGTGGCGCTGTTCTCGCCCCGCACGGCCCGGCTCTTTGCCGCCTTCGCCGCCGAGGGGTCCGCGCGCGGCGCACCATGGGCGCTCGGCACCGCCGCCGCCGTCACCATCGGCCCCGGGGCGGCCGATGCGGTGGCGGGTTGCGGGTTCGGCCTGACCCGGGTCGCCGCGACGCCCGATGCGGCCGGAATGATCGCGGCCCTCTGCGCCCTGCCGCCCGGCTTGGGTCGGGAACCCTTGCCCGGCCCCCCCGCGCTCCGCTAGGGTCTGCCCGAGATGGCGGGGGTGGTGAGGCCCCGGCCGCCCCAGCGGGAGCCCGAGCGATGGCGAATGACCCCGGCACCGGCACGCCCGATCCCGATGCCGACCCCCCGGCGCGCCGCCCGGTCCTGATCGAGGACGAGGCGCAGGTCCATCCCGGTGATCGGGCCGTCTCGGCGCACGAGGTCGAGGCGCTGATGGCGGGCGACCGCCCCGCCGAGCCGCGCCCCATCGACATGCACCCCGATGCGGACCCTGTGGCCGACCCGGTGTCGGAGGCCGAGATCCAGGAGATCCTCGATGCCGAGCGCGCGCTGGACGAAACCGGGGCGGCGGCGCCCGGCGACCCCGACCCGCTGATCGCGCCGGTTGCGGAACCCGTCGACGAGCCCGTCGCCGCGCGCCTGCACCACCCGGAGCCTGACCCGGAGCCCGACGCGGTGACGGCCGCGGCGCCGATGGCGGCAGTACAGGCCGATCCGGTCCAGGACACCGAGCATCGCTCGATCGCCGGGCGCATCCTGACCTATCTCGTCATCCTGATC
>JANNOT010000361.1:0-11037 GCA_031399375.1 Paraoceanicella sp. | reverse complement strand
CGATGCCACGCTGCGCGGCGAGGCGATCGAGTGGCAGCAGACCCGTGGCGCCCGTTCCGGCCGCGTCGCATGGCAATACGTGACCGACCTTGCCGGGCGACGGAGAGTGAGCGCTTAGAGAAATCCCGCCGGATCAACGCTTTCCGCGCCACGCCCGCACTCCATTTCGAGGTGCGGCGTGGCGCGGAAAGCGTTGATCCGGCGGGATTTCTCTAAGCGCTCACCCCCCGTCGCCCGGCAAGGTCGGTCACGTATTGCCATGCGACGCGGCCGGAACGGGCGCCACGGGTCTGCTGCCACTCGATCGCCTCGCCGCGCAGCGTGGCATCGTCAATCGCAATGCCGAGCGCATCGCAGTACCCCCGCACCATGGCGAGATATTCGTCCTGGCTGCAGGGGTGAAACCCGAGCCAGAGGCCGAAGCGGTCGGAGAGGGAGACCTTTTCCTCCACCGCCTCACCGGGATTGATGGCGGTTGACCGCTCGTTCTCGATCATGTCGCGCGGCATGAGGTGACGGCGATTGGACGTGGCGTAGAAGACCACGTTCGGCGGTCGTCCGGCGATCCCGCCATCGAGCACCGCCTTCAGGGATTTGTAATGGCTGTCGTCATGGCTGAACGACAGGTCGTCGCAGAACAGCAGGAAGCGCCGCGGCGTCCCCCGCAGGATAGCGAGCAGCCGGCCGATGGAGGGGATGTCCTCGCGCTGGATCTCCACCAGCGCGACGCTGCCGGGATGGCGGGCCACAACCTCGGCATGGGCCGCCTTGACCAGGCTCGACTTGCCCATCCCGCGGGCACCCCAGAGCAGGACGTTGTTCGCAGGCGCCCCCCGCGCAAACCGCAGCGTGTTGTGGAGCAGGGTGTCGCGGGCACGGTCGATGCCCACCAGGAGGCCAAGCGCCACGCGGCTCACCTCGGCCACGGGCTCGAGCCGGTCGGGACCGGTATGCCAGAGAAACGCGTCCGCCGTCCGCAGATCGGGCAGGCGCAGGGGCGGCGGGGCAAGCCGCTCCAGGGCCGCCACGATCCGGGCCAGGGCTTCGGCCTCGGTCATCGGCGGATCAGGCCTTGGTCCCGTCCGGTGCGACCTTCGGGTCGTCGGCGTCATCCTCGTACCACAGACCCTCGGCGCGCAGCTTGGCCTCGCGCCGCCGTTCCATGATCCGGACGATGAGGATGGAGATCTCGTAGAGTCCGTACATAGGGATCGCGAGGCCGATCTGGCTGATCACGTCGGGCGGCGTCAGGACCGCCGCGACCGCCGCAATGCCCACAATGGCGTAGCGCCGCACCCGGGCGAGCCCGGCGGCCGACGTCAACCCCACCCGCGCCATCAGCGTCAGCAGGACGGGAAGCTGGAAGCAGATGCCGAACGCCATGATGAACGTCATCACCAGGCTGAGGTATTCGTTGACCTTGCCCAAAAACTCGATCTCGGTGCTGCCCTCGCCCCCCACCGACTGGAAATCGAGAAAGAAGCTGATCGCCATGGGCATGATCAGGAAATAAACCAGCGACGCGCCGAGGCAGAACAGGATGGGGGTCGCGACGAGATAGGGCAGGAACGCCCCGCGCTCGTTCTTGTAAAGGCCCGGGGCGACGAAGCGCCAGACCTGGAACGCGATGATGGGAAAGGCGAGGAATATACCCCCGAACACTGCGATCTTGAGATGCACGAAGAACTTCTCGTAGAGCTGGGTGTAGATCAGCTTGGCGTCCTGCCCCCGCGCCAGAAGCTCGTCGCGCAGCGGACTGCTCAGAAAGTTATAGATCTCCTCGGCGAAGAACGCGCAGAAGATCGTCGTGGCGAGAAAACCGACGAGGGCATAGATCAGGCGGCTGCGCAGCTCGATCAGATGCTCGATCAGGGGCGCCCGCGATTTTTCGAGGTCTTCCTCATCCATGGCCGCTCCCCGTCGGGTCCTGTCCGGGTCAGCCGCGCGGGACCCCGTCGCCCTCAGTGGCGATCACGGGCTGCGGCGATGTGGGGGGGATGGTGGGCTGCGCGGCGATGGAAGCCTCGGGCGATGCCACAGCGGGGACCGGCGCGACGGGCTGGGGGGCAATAGGCTGGGCAGGCGCTGCCAGTGGCGCTGCCTGCGGCACTGCCGCGACGGGTGAGGTCGGTGGCCGCGGCGCACCCGGCATCGGACGACTGTTGTCGAGCCCGAACTGCGCCAGCCCGCCCACGCCACCCTTGGCCAGACGGCCGACATCGCGCACCGACTTGGTCACATCGTCCATGCCCGCGTCGCGCGCGGCATCTTCCATGTTCCGCTGGAACTCGCGCGCCATGCCACGGGCCTTGTTCACGTACTGGGCGACGGTGCGAAAGAGCTGGGGCAGCTCCTTGGGTCCGACGACGATAAGCGCGACGACGCCGATCACCAGAAGCTCGGACCACCCGATGTCGAGCATCGCGCGCCCGGGGTCAGGTGTTCGAGGTCGTGGCGGGATCCTTCGACCGATCCGGCGTCACGTCGATGGCGCCATGCGCCGTGTCGATCGGCTTCTTGTCGTCATTGCCTTCGGCCATGCCCTTCTTGAAGGCATTGATGCCCTTCGCCAGGTCGCCCATCACGCCCGAGATCTTGCCGCGCCCGAAGAGCACGACGATCAGGAGCACGACGACCATGATATGCCAGAAGCTTAGGCCCATACCCATTCTCCCATGATGCGGATGCGGCTTTGCGCCCCCGGTTTCCCTGTCCCCCGACATGTAGGGGATCGGTGCGCGGGGTTCAAACCCGAAACGCCGCGTTCATGTCAAATTCGCAGCACCCGCGGCGGACGCGCGCTGAAACACGAAGCACCGGTCGCGCCGCAGCGCCAGCCAGAGCGGCGTGCCCTGCGGGGGCAGGAACACCCCCGGCACGGTGGCGCGCAGCACGGCGCCGACCCCCCGGGCATCGCGGTCCTGGCTGTCATTGTCCAGGCGCAGCTCGATCAGGCTCTCGTTGCCCAGGAACCGCGCCCGCGCCACCGTGCCCCGGGCCCAGACCCCCGCCTCGGGCGTCGGCCGCGGCCCCTGCCCTGCCCGGTCGAAATCGAGCCGCAGGTGCTGGGGCCGGATCGCGATGTCAAGATCGGTCCCGTCCGCATGGCCGGGCGTCAGGAACGGGCCGAACGGCGTGTCGGTCTGCGCCCCCCGCACCCGCCCGGTCAGGATGTTGAGGTCCGAGAAGAAGCCAGCCGCCGCGAGGTCCGCGGGCTGGTTGTAAATGTTGTAGGGGGACGCGATCTGCACGATGCGTCCCGCGCGCATAAGCGCGATCTGGTCGGCCATGCGCATCGCCTCGCCCGGCTCGTGGGTCACCAGCAGGACCGCCGCCCCCTCGGCCTTCAGGATCGCGAGCGTCTCGTCGCGGATCCCGTCGCGCAGCCGATTGTCGAGGCCCGAGAACGGCTCGTCCATCAGCATCACGGAGGGACGCGGGGCGAGCGCGCGGGCGAGCGCCACCCGCTGCTGCTCGCCACCTGACAGGGCATGGGGATAGCGGTCGCCGAAGCCCGCCAGGCCGACGCGGGCGAGAAGGGCGCCCACCCGCGCCCGCCGCGCGCCCGCGTCCCCCCGCACCCCGAACCCCACGTTCTGCGCAACCGTCAGGTGGGGGAACAGCGCGAAATCCTGGAACATCAGTCCCACGCCGCGGCTTTCGGGGGGGTCGTGGCGCCCGGGGCCCGACACGACCCGCCCCTCGATCAGGACCTGCCCGGCGCTCTGCCGCTCGACCCCCGCCGCGATGCGCAGTGTCGTCGATTTGCCGCAGCCCGACGGGCCGAGCAGGCAGACGACCTGCCCCGCCCGCAGGGTGAGCGACACGTCCTCCACCACCGGGCGCCCGCCATAGCGCATGGCGATGGCGTCGAGCACCAGCCTGTCCTGCGCCATCCGGTCGTGGGCGGGTACGATCCTGAGCGTTTCCATCGGGAAACCGGGATAGCAACCGCTTGCGCCCGCGGCAAGGGCCGCTCAGATCAGGGCGCTGGTCGCGCCGCCGTCGAGCAGGATGTTCTGGCCGATGATGAAGCCCGCATGCTCCGAACAGAGGAACGCGCAGGCGGCACCGAACTCTGCCGGCGTGCCGTAGCGCCCGGCGGGGATGGTGGCGGCACGGCGCGCGCGCGCCTCGTCCAGCGTGATCCCCGCCTGCGCGGCGACGGGGGCGTCGAGCGCATCAGCGCGGTCGGTCGCGTGGATCCCGGGCAGCAGGTTGTTGATGGCGACCCCCCGCCCGGCGACCTGGCGCGCCGTGCCCGCGACAAACCCCGTCAGTCCCGCCCGCGCCCCGTTGGAAAGGCCGAGCTGCGGGATCGGTGCCTTCACCGCCTGGCTCGTGATGTTGACGATCCGGCCCCAGCCCCGCGCGCACATGCCCGGCAGGACCGCGGTGATGAGCAGGATCGGCGTGAGCATGTTCGCCTCCACTGCCCGCAGCCAGTCCTCGCGCCCCCAGTCGGACCAGAGCCCGGGGGGCGGGCCGCCGGCATTGGTGACCACGATGTCGGGGGCGGGACAGGCGGCAAGCAGCGTGGCACGCCCCGATTCGGTGGTGACGTCCGCCGCGACCTCGGTCACGGCAACCTGGTGGCGCGCACGGATCGCGGCCGCGGTCGCCTGCAGCGCCTCGGCGCCCCGGGCGTTCAGCACGATGTCCACCCCCGCAGCCGCCAGCGCCTCCGCGCAGCCCCGGCCCAGCCCCCGCGACCCTGCGCAGACGATCGCCCGCCGACCGCGGATGCCGAGGTCCATCAGACCCCTGCCCCGTCGAGCGGCAGCGCCGTCTCGACCAGCCGCGCGAAATAGGACGCGCCAATGGGCGTTGCGTCGTCGTTGTAGTCGAAGGCCGGACTGTGGAGCGGTGGCCCGCCCCCGGTGCCGAGCATGACATAGGCCCCGGGTCGCGCCTGGAGCATGTAGCCGAAATCCTCGGCCCCCATGCCGGGTGGCTCGTTGGGGCGCACCCGGGCCGCGCCCACGACCCCTTCGGCGACGCCGAGGGCAAAGGCGGTTTGTGCGGCATCGTTGACCATGACGGGATAGCCGAAGCGGTAGGCGATCTCGGCCGTCACGCCATGGGCGGCCGCCGTCGCCTCGGCAAACCGTCCGATCGCTTCGGCCATCCTGGTACGCACGCCCGCGTCGAGCGTGCGTACGGTGCCCCCGACCATCGCCGTCTCGGGGATCACGTTGCCCGCATCCGCGCCGCGCAGCATGGTCACCGCCACCACGGCAGGTTCCAGCGGATCGCAGGTCCGCGCGATCATCGGCAGACCGGCCGCGATCTGGATCGCCGGGGCCACCGGATCGCACGCGAGATGGGGATAGGCCGCGTGCCCCCCCATCCCGCGCAGGGTGATCACGTAGTCGTCGGCCGCCGCCGCCACGGGCCCCGGTCGCGACGCGATGGTGCCGAGGGGAAGGGCGGGGTCGTTGTGCAGGGCAAAGACCCGCGCAACCGCGAACCGCTCCATCATCCCCTCGTCGACCATGACCCGCCCGCCCCCCGACATCTCCTCGGACGGCTGGAAGATCAGCGCCACGGTACCGGCGAACCGGCGGGTCTCGGCCAGGTAGCGCGCGGCGCCGAGCAGGATCGTGGTGTGCCCGTCATGCCCGCAGGCATGCATCCGCCCCGGCCGGGTCGAGGCATGGGGCGCCCCGGTCGCCTCCGCGATCGGAAGCGCATCCATATCCGCGCGCAGGCCCACCACCGGCCCGGGCGCCTGCCCGTGGATCAGCGCCACGATGCCCGTCCGGGCGATCCCCTCGTGGATCTCGTCCACGCCGATCTCGCGCAGCCGAGCCGCGACGAAGGCGGCGGTATCGTGGAGGTCGAAGTCGAGCTCGGGTATGGTGTGCAGGTGCCGCCGCCAGGCGCGCAGCTCCGCCTCGAACTCCGCGATCCGGTTGATGACGGGCATGATGGACCTCCGCTGGCGCGCGCCGATAAGACACCTGCACCCCGGGCGGGTCAACGGCCCAGGGCCCGCGCGAAGGTTTCGTGACGCTGCGCGCCAGGGCTGCCCGCGCGGGGGGCAAAGGCGTAGACTACCTGCAACCAGCGGGGACGCGATGACCCAGACCGACGCCGACCCGCCCATCCGGCTCCGCGTCGAGGGGGTAAGCCTCGCCTTCGGCGATCGCCAGGCGCTGCGTGACGTCACGTTCTCGCTCGCGATGGGCGAATGCCTCGCGTTCATCGGGCCATCGGGCTGCGGCACGTCGAGCATGCTCAAATGCATCAACCGGATGCACGACGCGACCCCGACCGCGCGCATGACGGGGCGCATCCTGCTCGACGGGCACGACATCAACGCCGCCGATATCGACCCGCCGCTGCTGCGCCGCAGGCTCGGCTGGGTCGCACAGCATCCCGACCCGTTCGCCTGGTCGGTCTTTGATAACGTGGCCTACGGGCCGCGGCTGCACGGACTGGTCGAGGACGGCGCACCCATGGCGGCCCATGTGCGGGACTGCCTGATCCGCGCCCATCTCTGGGACGAGGTCGGGGACCGGCTGGACTGTCCGGGGGTGGAGCTGTCGCTCGGCCAGCAGCAGCGGCTCTGCATCGCCCGCGCCCTCGGCACGTTTCCCGACATCTTGCTGATGGACGAGCCCTGCGGATCGCTCGACCCCATCGCGACCCGGGCGATCGAGGGTCTGCTGATGACGCTCAAGGGGCAGACGGCGATGATCGTGATCACCCACAACTTCGGCCAGGCTAGGCGCATCGCCGACCGGGTGGCGTTCTTCCACACGGGCACGCTCCGCGAAATCGGGCCGACCGAACGGGTCTTCACCGCGCCCCGGGACCCGCTATGCGCGGCGTTTCTGAGGGGCGTATTTGGCTGATGGCGGAACCGGCGGCCGACAGGCCCGGCCCTTGCGTCACACGCGGAGTTGTCGCGATGTCATGCGCCCGCGCCATTGATCGTCGGCGCTGAACCCAGTCTCGCGGCGTTTTGGCTAGCGCACGAGAAGAAGCGCCGAGCGGTGGCTGCATCCGGGATCCTCGATCCTGGCACCACGGGACGTCGGTGGTCCCGGCTCCTATGCGCCCATCAGCCGGGCGGCCTGTCCGACCCAGTCGTCACGCATCGGGCGGCCCTTGATCGAGCTCAGTTTGGCATCGACCCATACCAGGTTGGCCTCACTGAAGGCGGCGATCTGCGAGAATGCATAGATGCCCATCTCGTTCAACTCGCGCTCAAGCTTGGGTCCCACGCCCTTGATCTGCTTGAGATTATCGATCGTCTCGGGGGCCGCGTCCAAGAGATTGGCGGGGCGCTCCATCGGCGGATCGACCGTCTCGCGACCCTCCGGAACGGCATCAGGCACGCCTAGCGTCTCGACCATGTCCCGGGCCGTCTCGATCGCCCGGGTCCCGTTGGCCGCAGCAGCGTCCGTCGCGACCCCACCCGCATCCGCAAACGTTGCATGCGTCTGGCGTGCCGCCTCAACGAGAGGTTCGACAACCGGGCTTTGGGCGACATAGGGCGCGCCGGGCGCCGCCATGGGCGCGGCAGCGGGCATCACCGGCGCGGCGGGCACCGCGTCTGCAAACCGCCACGCGACCCCGAACAACGGCGCCGCGGGCGAGAGGCTGATCCAGTAGCTCATCGGGCTCTCGTTCTTCCGGGGCATCCAGCGCCCCGGCTCGAACATGGACATCATCTGCATCGCGGGCTCTCCTCGCCTGATCCTGCGCAGCCGTGCGGTGTTGCACTGCACAATATAGGCGAGGCCAAGGGGAACGCAACTCCCCGTGGCAGCCCGGACGTCACCCCGGGGTGCCGCCAAACAACCCGTAATGGTCGGCCAGGCGCTGGAGCGCGATGCGCAGGACCACCTTGCCCGAACGCTTGGACCAGCCGAGCCGCTTCTCTGCGGCCTCCAGCCCCTCGAGAAAGCAGCAGCAGCGATAGGCGATGTCCGACAGCCCGGGGCCAAGCGCCTTCATCGCCGCGGCAAAGCGGGCGCGGGCATCGGCGGGACCCTCGGCCGGACCGCGCGCACCGCCACCACCCTGCACACCCGCGGTCAGGAACCGCTCCCAGTTCTGGGTGGTGCGGGCGCCCATCTCGGCACGCTCGAAATCCTCGCGCAGGCGCTCGCCCGCCTCGAGCTCCCGGGGTCCCAGGAACGCCTCGCCGTGGGAGGACCGGCGGGCGAGCCAGGCCAGCGGGGATTCGGCGACGTTGACCCGCACCTCCTCCACCACCGGACTGTCGGCGCGCATGACGTGGCGCAGCGCCTCTTCCTGGTGCTGCATCTTGAAGGGGGTCTGGGCCTCTGCGAAACCTGCGCTCGCGCGCTTGGCGATCACGTCCTGGGCGAGCAGCCGCTCGAGCGCCGCGCGGCCTGCCGCGGTGATCTCGTAGCAGGCCACCTTCCCCTTGCGGATGCAGCCGATCCAGTCGCGGAGCGCGAAGCTGCGTGCCACCTCGCGCTCGACCGTCGCGGTCTGGCGGGGGCGACCGCCGGGAACGGTTTCGCGAAAGACGACGGCAAGCTCCGCCTCCGGGGCCACGGCGAGGAATGCCTTGGATTCCGCGAGCCGACGCAGGATGCGGCGGGCCTCGCGTAGGATGCGGTTCTCGGGATCGACGGTCTCGACAGGTTTGCAAAGCGCCATGGCAGTGGGCTCCTTCAAGGTCGCAACGGACGGGTACACGACCGCAGGCATGTCGGTCGCAGGCTGGACACGAGGCGGGGTCGGATCGACGGCGGGGTGCATCCGCCGGTCGAGCGATGCGATCGCCTCGTCGTAGAGGGGGTCCTCGCGCCGCTCCTCGATGCGGCGGATCTGGCGATGGACGGTGGAGGGGTGCACGCCGAGCTGGCGCGAGAGCGCGCGCATCGACACGCCGCCCGAGACATGGGCGAGGTAGACGAGGGCGGGCTGCGATGCCTCGGCGAGCAGGAAGCCGGGTGTCGGCATCGCGGAAGGCGGAATCCGGGGCGACCGGGACACGCGGTCGGCACAGGGGGTTCGCAGGTACGGTTGCAACGGACTACTGACCTTTGCTGCAATGCTACTAAAATTCTTCTTAAAGTTGAATTCCTAACAAGCGATTAATCCACAACCTGTGGTTGGTTCCGCTTTAGGGCCTGCGATCAAGCAGTTGCGCGGTGCGCGCGCTGTGGACGGCCCGGCGCAACGCCGGTCGAATCGCCTTTAGGTTGTGCTGGTGTTCAGTACCCGGAGGTTGACATGACCACTGCCGCCACCCTGCTCGGCGCCCTGCGCCGCCCCCGGCTTCTCGTGCAGGCGGCGCGTGCCGGCGTCTCGGCCTATGTGCGCGACGTGCACCTTGCCCCGCTCGCCCCCACCGCCGACCCGCAGCGCGATCCCGCCGGGGTCATCGCGCGGCTGCGTACCCTGGAGGAGGAATGGGAGGCGGCCAGGCGCGCCCGGGCCACGCAGTATTCGCCGGGCCGCCATGTCGCGGTGCTCGTGGCGCTCCTGGCCGAGGCGCGGCTCTGCGCCGCACGCCCGGCATGAGGCCGCGCGGCGGGGCTGCCCGGTCCAGCGCGCGCCCCGCGGCTTAGGGGCGCCGGCCTCCGACGCCCTGCGGGCCGGGTCGATCAGGCGAAGGCGTCGGGCTCCGACGCCTTGCGCCGGGCCACGAAATCCCCCAGCGCCTCGGCGATGCCGGGGTCGAGCGGCGGCGCCTCGTACTCCGCCAGCATCTTCGTCACCCGGGCAGCGGCGAGCGCCACCGTGTCGCGGCTCCCGTCCTCGGCCCAGGTCTCGAAGGGCTTGTAGTCGAAAAGCTGGGTGCGCCAGAACGCATCCTTGAAGTTCGCCTGGGTATGCGCGCACCCCAGAAAATGCCCGCCCGGCCCGATCTCGGCGATGGCATCCATCGCCTGGCCGGTCTCGGACACGTCAACCCCCTCGGCGAGGCTGTGGAGCGGCCCGAGCTGGTCCGCGTCCATCACGAATTTCTCGTAGGAGCTGACCAGCCCCCCCTCCAGCCAGCCGCAGGCGTGGAGCATGAAGTTCACGCCCCCCAGCAGTGCCGCGTTCAGCGTATTCGCACTCTCGTACGCCGCCTGGGCATCGGGCAGCTTCGAGCCGCAGAGCCCGCCGCCCGAGCGGTAGGGCAGCCCCATCCGCCGGGCGAGCTGACCCGCGCCGTAGAGGATCTTCGACGCCTCAGGCGTGCCGAACGTGGGCGCCCCGGAATTCATGTCGATCGAGGCGACGAAGGTGCCGAAGATCACCGGGGCACCGGGACGGACGAGCTGGCTGTAGGCCACGCCCGCCAGCACCTCGGCCAGCACCTGGGTCAGCGTGCCCGCGACCGACACCGGCGCCATGGCGCCACCCACGATGAAGGGCGAAATGATGCTCGCCTGGTTGGCCGCCGCGTAGACCTCAAGCGCGCCCATCATGATCCCGTCGAAGGTCAGCGGCGAGTTGATGTTGATGAGCGAGGTCATGACGGTGTTCCGCCCCACCACGTCGGCCCCGAACAGGATGTCGCACATCGCGACCGAATCGACTGCCCGCTCCGGCGCCGTGACAGACCCCATGAAGGGTTTGTCGGTCAGCGTCATGTGCGCGAGCATCATGTCGAGATGGCGCTTGTTGACCGCGATGTCCGTCGGCTCGCAAACCGTGCCACCGGAATGGTGCAGCCATTTCGCCTGATAGCCGAGCTTCACGAAATTGCGGAAATCCTCGATCGTTGCGTACCGGCGCCCCCGCTCCAGGTCACGGACGAAGGGCGGGCCGTAGACCGGGGCGAGGACCAGGCTGCGACCGCCGATCTCCACGTTGCGTGCGGGATTGCGGGCGATCTGGGTGAAGCGCGCGGGCGCCGTGGCGCAAAGCGCGCGCGCGAGGCCGCGGGGAATGCGCACCCGCACCCCGTCCACATCCGCCCCCGCCGCCTGCCAGCGGACGAGGGCGGCCGGGTTGTCGGTGAACCGGACCCCGATCTCCTCCAGCACCGTCTCGGCGTTCCACTCGATGATCTGGAGCGCTTCCTCGCTCAGGATCTCGAAATCGGGGATCCGC
>JANNOT010000327.1:0-3735 GCA_031399375.1 Paraoceanicella sp. | reverse complement strand
GCAAGATAGGCCGCGCCGCCGGCGATGTTGTCGGCCGGCGCGAAGGGATCGCCCACGCCGAAACGGGCGGCTGTCCCCGGCATAAGCTGCATCAGCCCCTGTGCCCCCCGGGGGCTGACCGCCCGGTCCTCGCCACCGGATTCGACGGCGATGACGGCCAGCAGCAGCGCGGGCGACAGGCGGAACCGCAGGGCCGCCGCGTTGATTTCGGTCCCGTAAACGTCCATGATGTCAGATAGTTGGGCGCGGCGATCTGGAACCGAGCCCAGCGCCGCAAGCTGCGTTTGCGCCAGCGCGAGCCGGCTGGGTCCCGCCCCGTCGCGACCCGCCAGCGCCGCGGTCCAGAACCCCGCGAACATCCCCGCGCCCACCGCATCGGCGATGGCGGGGCGCGCTGCCCGCGGCGTCTCGCGCCCGATCTGGACCGTGATGCGCCGCGCGGTCGCGGGGCCTGGCGCCTTGACGCGCTTGAAGGTGAACGCGGGGACGTCCTGCGTCCCGCCGGGCTGCGGCAGGGCGAGCATGGGGAGTAGCGAGATGAGTAGTGCCGCGACGCGCATGGGTAGTATCCCCCGGGGGACCAAACCACAAAATGTGATTAACCTATCGTTAAGACGGTTTTTGTGCACCACCTTGGCACAGCTCTGGACCGGCGCCTGATTTTCGCCATAATGCCGGGTTATTCAACCTACGGTGTCGTAGGTTCGTCCCGGGTCGCGTTGACCCGGGTGTAGAGGACGGATCGATGGTGTTCGCGAGGGGTGTTGTGTCCGAGTTTTTGCGCTCCGAAAGGGCGGCTGTCACCGTCGACTGGGTGATCCTGGCCGCACTCGTCATCGGCATAGCCGCTCCCCTCGCCAGCAACTATTACGGCCTTCTGACCGGCGCGGCCGAGGCCATCAGTTCCTATATCGTCGAGCAGTCCAGCGTGCTGCCCGACTGACACGCCGTTTGCGGCCCCTGGCCGCGCCGAGGATCGACCGATCCACACGCGCAGGTAGCAGAAAATTCACGAAAACAACTTTTGCGTGAATTTTTTGCGCCAATGTCCCGATGTGCCGCATTTCCGCCGTATTTGTAACCTTAATGAACCGGGTGCAGGCGAAACACCAGTGGGGTGGCGACGACTGTAGATGCCCGGGGCGCGTTGTTGCCCGGACATCACCCGAGTAACGGGCGGCACTGGTCGCGTGGCCGTTCGCCCGCTGTGTGGTTCTAGGGCTCATTCCTTGGAGGGAAAGCTATGAATGCGTTCAAACTGATCAGCCGGTTCTCCCGCGATGAGAGCGGTGCGGTCACCGTCGACTGGGTCGTCCTGACAGCCGCCATCGTCGGGCTTGCCATCGGGATCGTGGCGCTCGTGCAGGGCGGCGTGACCGACCTGGCCGAGAACATCTCGTCGGGTCTCTCGGCGATCACCCTGCCCAATACGGGCACCGGCACGGGCAACTAAGCCCGCGCCGTCGCGCCGCGACACCCCTCGGGCGCCGGTCCGTTTCGAAAAAGAGGCCGCACCCCCGGGGCGCGGCCTCTTTCTCTGCACCGGCCCCCACCATCCCTGCGCCTTGACGCCGCGCCCGGCAGGGCACACGTTCGCCTATCCGTTCACGCCTGATCGTCCTTGCCTGAAGGGATCCCGCCCATGCGGCTCGTCGCCCTCATCGCCCTGTTCATCGGGCTCGCCCTGGCGGGGGGGGCTGTCTATTTCGCGTCGCTGCGGTTTCAGACGCTGGAGACGCGGCTAGCCGAACTGCGGGCCCGGCCGCAGGTCGAGTTGGTGGATGTGGCCGTCGCGCTGAAGAACCTGCGCTATGGCGACATCCTCACGCCCGATGCCGTCGCGATGACCCCCTGGCCCAAGGCCGCGCTGCCGCCCAATGCCTTCACCACCGTCGAGGCGCTGTTCGGAACGCCGGGCGCGGCCCCCCGGTCGATCCTGCGGACGATGGACCCCGGCGAGGCGATCCTTACCACCAAGGTGACGGAATTCGGCGAACCCGCGGGCATCGCGCAGCGCCTGGCCGAGGGCAAACGCGCCTACACGATCCGCGTCGATGTCACATCCGGCGTGTCGGGGTTTTTGCGGGTCGACGACCGGGTGGACGTGTTTTGGAGCGGGAACGATTCCGGACGGCCCCTGACCAAGCTCCTCCTCGAAAGCATGCCGCTGATCGCCATCGACCAGCAGGCGGACGAGGAGCGCGGGCGCGCCACCGTCGCGCGGACCGTGACGCTGGAGGTCGATCCGCCCCAGGTGGCCCTTCTTGCCCAGGCCGCGGCGACCGGACGGCTGTCGCTGTCCCTGCGCGGCACGCGCGATGACACCGCCTTCGGCGCGGTCGAGGTGGACCAGGCCACCGTGATCGGCATCGTGGCCCCCGAGCCGGAAGAGCCGGCGGAGCCCCCCTCGACCGTCAATATCCGCCGGGGCACCGATGTGGAGATCGTGCCCCTGCCGTGACGCGTCTGCAACGCTCGCGGATGAATTTCGCCCGATAAGCCCCTGAATCTTGTGAACCTTATCGGATCACCTAAGGTCTGGACAAATATGCGCTCCGCCCGGGGTGATTCGGGGGCGGCGCCGGGGGGAAAGGATCGGGCGGAACGGATGCGGATGACCCTGCGCCCCATCGGATGGCTTGTCGTCACGCTTGCGTTCGCCCTCGGGGCGGTGCGTCCCGGCGGCGCAGAATCCTTGCTCCGTATCGTCGACGGTCCGGCGTCCGAGGCGATCACCGTCGATCTCAACCGCGCCGTCGTGGTGGAAAGCGCACGGGAATTCGCCGAGGTCTCGGTCGCCAATCCCAACATCGCCGATGTCGCGGCGCTGTCCAACCGCACGATCTACATCCTGGGCAAGGCACCGGGGCGCACGACGCTGACCATCCTCGGCCCGGGCGGGCAGCTCATCACCAATGTCGACATCCGTGTGGCCCCGGACCTTGCCGAGTTCAAGGACCGCCTGCGCGAGATCTTGCCCGGCGAGGCCATCGAGGTGCGCACCGCCAATGACGGGATCGTGCTCAGCGGCAACGTCAGCGGTGCGGCAAAGCTCGACCGCGCCCTCGGCCTCGCCGAACGCTATGCCCCGGGCAAGGTCACCAACCTGATGCAGGTCGGCGGCACGCAGCAGGTGATGCTGAAGGTGCGCTTCGCCGAAATGCAGCGCTCTACGGCGAAATCGCTGGGATTCAGCCTCGGGATCAGCACGCTCTTTGGGAATTTCAGTCTCGGGGTGGCGACCGGATCGTTCCTCACGGAAGAAAACTCCGATGGTGAAGGACCCTTTGTCGGCACACAGAATTCGCAGGGAATTGGACTTGGGGGGTTCAGCGCCGGCGGGGTGGTCGTCGACCTCGCCATCGAGGCGCTGGAAAACAAAGGGCTCGTGCGCACGCTCGCCGAGCCGAACCTCGTCGCGCTCTCCGGCGACGAGGCGTCGTTCCTCGCGGGCGGCGAGTATCCCATTCCGACCGCGTCGGGCGACAATGGCGGCATCACCGTCAGCTTCCGCCCGTTCGGCGTCGGCCTGACGTTCCGCCCCCGGATCGTCGACGAGGATCTGATCAACCTCGAGCTCGAGGCGTTCGTGAGCGCCATCGACACCACCGTCGTCGTGCTTGCCGAGGGGTTCGAAATCAACGGCTTCTCGGTCCGCCGCGCGCGCACGACGATCGAGCTGCGCGACGGGCAGAGCTTCGCCATCGCCGGTCTGCTCCAGGACAACTTCAACGA
>JANNOT010000317.1:0-3375 GCA_031399375.1 Paraoceanicella sp. | reverse complement strand
CGATGCCCCGCCTGAGACGCTCCGCGCGATCCTCGCCGGTATGGGCTCGCCCGCTGGGAGCGAGGCTGAGGCGGCGGCGGCGCTTGCCGATCCCGCGCTGATCGCCCGGCCCGAGCGGGTGGTCGAGGCGGGGGCGTCGGTCTGGCTGTCCGAGGACTGGCGGGTCGAGACGGAGACGGGCGAGGAACTCGGTGGCCGGGCCTCCGACCCCCTGGTCGCACCGATCGGCATCCACCGGCTTCATCTGGGCCCGCGTGAGGAGCTTTTGCTCGCAGCCCCGCCCCATGCCCCCGCGCCCCCGCGGGGCTGGGGCGTGACGCTGCCGCTCTACGGCCTGCGGTCCGGCCACAATCTCGGCGTCGGGGATTTCGCCGACCTTGCCGTGGCGGCCCGCGGCCTGGCCCGCATCGGTGCCGATTTCATCGGGATCAACCCGGTCCATGCCCGCGGGGCGCTGTCGCGCGACCTCAGCCCCTATGCGCCATCGAGCCGTATCGCCCTGGACCCCAGCTGGATCGGCCTCGGCCTTGGCGGGGCTGGGGACGGGCCGCTTGCGGACTATGCCGGGCGGGACGCGCTTCTCTGGCCCGCGCTGCGCGCGCGCTTCGCGCTCGACACCGCGCCGCTGCCCCAGGACGAGGATCTGCGCCGCTTCGCCGTATTCGAGGCGCTGACCGCGCTGCACGGGGCCGACTGGCGCCAGTGGCCCGATGACCTCCGCCACCCCGACCACCCCGGTGTCGCGGCATTTGCCGCGGAGGCGGCGGGGGAGGTGGCGTTCCACCTCTGGCTGCAGGGCCTCGCGCGGGCGCAGCTTGCGGCGGCCCATGACGCCGCGCGCGATGCGGGCATGCGGCTCGGCCTCTATCTCGACATCGCCGTGGGCGTACGGCCGGACGGGGCCGATGTCTGGGCCAACCCGGGCGCCTTTGCCACCGGGGTGTCGCTGGGCGCGCCGCCCGACGCGATGGGGCCGGACGGGCAGCGCTGGAACCTCGCCCCCTTCGCCCCCGCGGGCCTGGCCGCGCAGGATTACGCACCGCTGCGCGCCATGCTGCGCGCGGCCATGTCCCAGGCCGGGCTGGTGCGGATCGACCACATCCTGGGGATGCGCCGTGCGTTCTGGGTGCCCGAGGGGGGGATCCCCGGATCCTACGTGGACTATCCGCTCGAAAGCCTGCTCGCCGTCGTGCGGATCGAGGCGGTGCGGGCGGGCTGCGTCGTGATCGGCGAGGATCTGGGCACGGTCCCGGACGGACTGCGCCAGGCGCTGGAGCGCGCGGGCCTGCTCGGCTGTGCCGTGGTGCAGTTCGAGGGGCGCGACGGTCATTTTCCCCATCCGCGGGACTACCGGCCGCTGACCCTCGCGAGCCTCGGGACCCATGACACCCCCACCATCCGGGGCTGGTGGCGGGGGCGCGACATCGACCACCGCGCCGCGATCAGCCGCCTGGACGACACCCAGGTCGGGCATTGGCGCGCGCATCGCGACGCCGAGCGGGCGGCGCTGGCGCGGATGACCGGGGCGGACTGGCTCGAGGAGGACGACGCGGTCCCCGCGCTCCACGCCGCCCTCGCCGATGCGGGCTCGACCCTGGTGGCCGTGCAGGTCGAGGACGCCCTGGGCGCGGTCGAGCAGCAGAACCTGCCCGGCACGATGCACGAGCATCCCAACTGGCAGCGCCGGATCGATGCGACCGCCACGGCCCTGCCCGAGGACCCGCGCCTGCGCCGCATTGCCCAGATCATGAACCGGGCGCGCGGACGACGCCCGGGCGAGGAGGATCCCATGCCCGATATCGAGACCGTGGCCACCCAGCCGATTCGGGGCCAGAAGCCCGGGACATCGGGCCTGCGCGCCCAGACGCGGGCGTTCATGCAGCCCCACTACCTCGAGAACTTCGTCGAGGCGCTCTTTCACGGGGTGGGGGGCGTGGCGGGCAGGACCCTGACGCTTGGCGGCGACGGTCGGTTCTTCAACCGCGAGGCGATCCAGGTCATCCTGAAGATGGCGGCAGCCCATGGCGCGGCCCGGGTCATCGTCGGGCGCGACGGCCTCCTGTCCACGCCCGCCGCATCGGCGGTGATCCGGGCCCGGAAAACCGACGGGGGGATCATCCTGTCCGCCAGCCACAACCCGGGCGGCGAGGACGGGGATTTCGGCATCAAGTACAACATCCCCGCCGGTGGCCCCGCGCCCGAGGCGATCACCGCCGCGATCCATGCCCGGACGCTCGAGATCACGTCCTACCGCATCCTGCGCGCGCCCGACATCGACCTCGGCACGATCGGCGCGAGCCACCTGGGCGGCATGGTGGTCGAGGTGATCGACCCCGTCGCGATCTACCAGGCGCTGATGGAGACGCTCTTTGACTTCGACGCCCTGCGCGCACTGTTCGCGGGCGGGTTCCGCATGCGCTTTGACGCTATGCACGCGGTCACCGGGCCCTATGCCACCGCGATCCTCGAAGGGGCGCTGGGGGCGCCCGCGGGGACCGTGGTCAACGCGGTCCCCCTGCCCGATTTCGGCGGCGGGCACCCCGATCCCAACCCGACCTATGCCAAGGCGCTGATCGACGAGATGATGGGCGAGGGCGCGCCCGATTTCGGCGCGGCGTCGGACGGGGACGGGGACCGCAACATGATCGTCGGGCGCGGGACCTATGTCACCCCGTCCGACAGCCTGGCCGTGCTCGCCGCGAACGCCCATCTCGCGCCAGGCTATGCCGGGGGGCTGAGGGGCGTCGCGCGGTCGATGCCCACCAGCCGCGCGGCGGACCGGGTGGCCGAGGGGCTCGGCATCGCGTGCTACGAGACGCCGACCGGGTGGAAGTTCTTCGGCACGCTGCTCGACGCGGACCTCGCCACGTTGTGCGGCGAGGAGAGTGCGGGCACGGGCTCGAACCATGTGCGCGAGAAGGACGGGCTCTGGGCCGTGCTCCTCTGGCTCAACATCCTCGCCGTCCGGGGTGAGGGGGTGGGCGAGATCCTGCGCGCGCACTGGGCGACCCATGGCCGCGACTACTATTCCCGCCACGATTACGAAGGGGTGGACAAGGACGCAGCCGAGGCGCTGATGACCGACCTGCGCGGGCGGCTCGCCGGGCTGCCGGGCACCCGGGTCGGCGACCTGACCGTGCGGGCCGCGGATGATTTCGCCTATACCGACCCGGTGGACGGGTCCACCGCGACGGGTCAGGGCATCCGCATCCTGTTCGAGGAGGACGCGCGCATCGTCCTGCGCCTGTCGGGGACCGGGACCGTGGGGGCCACCCTGCGGGTTTATCTGGAGCGTTACGAGCGCGATCCGGCGCAGCACGCGCTCGACCCGCAGGCGGCGCTCGGCGGACTGATCGCGGCAGCCGAGAGCCTGGC
>JANNOT010000301.1:0-4094 GCA_031399375.1 Paraoceanicella sp. | reverse complement strand
AGGCGTTCATGGGGCATCTCCGGGCAGGGACGGGGGACCCAGACGAAACTGGGGATCGAAGCGGTGCATGGTCTGAAAGAGGCAGACCTCCGGCGCACCGAGGCGGATCGCGGGCAGCGCGGTTTTCAGGACCCCGTCCATTTGGGTAAGCGCGGCATCCATTGCCGACGCCTCGTCGGGCGTTGGCCAGTCGATCAGATAGGCAAAACTGATGTGGAACGGATAGCGTGCATGGGTGGACCGGTGCAGGCCGAGCCGGTCGGCCAGCCTGTCACGCATCCGCCTGAGCCGCGCGTCCTCGCCCGGCAGCGGCGCGAGGCGGAGCCATAGGCCGCCGGACCCGTGCGCCTCCAGCGCCGCAGGCGCAACGGTGAAGGGTGCAGCCTCGCCCGGGTCGAAGCCGCGCAGGCGGCCGAGGAACCAGGCATCGGGATCGGCACCGTCCGGCATCGCGGCAAAGCGATTGCCGGGCGCGATCTCGGCATGGATCAGCCCGTCAAAGAGCGTCATGTGGTACGAGGCCAGTGGCAGGTGCGCCCACCGTCCCCCAGTATCGGCACGGCGCAGCTCCGCCCCGGCCGCAGTCAGGGCCCGCAGCGCCGCGCCGTCGCGGATATGGTGCAGGACGGTATTGCCCGCATAGACCCGTGCCGTCCCGTCCGCGTCGAATTTCGTGCCCACCGGCGCGGGACACGCGGGGCGTGGGCGGGTCAGGCTCATGAGGGTCACGGGCGCACTCCGGTGTCGGGACCAAGGAGGTGCAGGTCCTCGGTCCGCAAGGCAAGGGGAACGGTGCCCTGCGGCAGCGGCTCGTCCGCAGCCTGCGCCATGGCGAAGGCAACGGCACCAGGCGGGCCGTGCAGGGGGCAGGTCGCGGCAAGCTCCCCGACCGCATCGACGGCCGGCACGCGGCAGCCGGGCCGAAGCTGCGCCCGTCCCGGCCCCGGGTCACACGCTACCGGCCCCCGGACCGCGGAGGCGACAGGAAGCGTCACCCGGCTGGGCTCTACCATGCCGCGTCCCGCGCGCGACGGGATGAGGCTCATCGGCGGCGCCCCGATGAAGGTTCCGACAGCGGGCCGTGCGGCCGCCCGCAGAGCTCGGCCGGGGTCCCGATCCGCTCGTCCCGCCCGCCGTTCAGCACCATGATGCGGTCCTCCAGGGTCATCGCGTCGACCTGCCCATGGGTCACGTGGATCGCGCAGTGCCGCGGCGACGCCCGCGGCTTTCGGGCGACGGGCCGCGGTCAGGCGATCCTCTGGCCGAGGCGCCAGACGCCGCGGGTGACCGGGTGGTCATGGGCGAGGCTCACCCGCACCAGATCGGCGCGCAGGCCGACCGCGATCTCGCCGCGGTCGGTAAGGTCCACCGCGCGGGCCGGGTTTCGCGTCACGCAGGCGATGCCCCGGGCGAGCGCGCCCCCGTCATGGCCCAGCCGGACGGCACCCATCAGGAGCGCCGACGGGGCGTAATCGGACGACAGGATGTCGAGCAGCCCGGCCTCGGCCAGCGCCGATGCCGCCACGTTCCCCGAATGCGATCCGCCGCGCAGAAGGTTGGGCGCCCCCATCATGTTGGCGATGCCCTGGGCATGGTTGGCGCGTGCCGCTTCCAGCGTCGTGGGGAATTCCGACAGGCGCACGCCATGGGCGGCGGAGGCGGCCACGTGGTCCGCGGTCGTGTCGTCATGGCTCGCGAGTGTCGCGCCGTAGCCCCTGGCGCGCGTGACGGCGCCCGCCTCGTGCGCCGCGCCGAAGCGGACCTGGAGCGTGCGCAGGGTCTCGAAATGCTCGTCCATGTCGTCGCGCGTCATGCCGTGCTTGCCCTTGAGATAATCCTCGAGGGCGGTCAGGTCGCGGAACTGCCGCTGGCCCGGGGTGTGGTCCATCAGGCTCACGATGCCGACCCGGTCCTCCGGCCCGAATTCGTCCATCTCCTCCAGCAGGGTCTCCGAGCAGATCTCGGCGCGCAGGTGCAGGAAATGCCCGATGCGCAGCGCCCCGTCCTCGCGCAGGCGGATGAGCTCAGTGGCAAGCGCGCGCGCGTATTTGCCATAGCGCGCCTTTCGCTCGGACACGACCGAGCCGACCCTGAGGGCGTCAAAGACCGTGGTGATCCCGACCGAGGCAAGCTCCGCATCATGGGCGATGATTGCGGCGGCCTGCGGCCAGTGCACCCCGGGGCGGGGCTGCATGTGCCGCTCGAGATTGTCGGTATGCAGTTCGACCAGGCCGGGGATCAGGTGGTCGCCCCCGAGGTCGAGCGCCCCGGGCACGGAAGAGGGTCCGGGGTCGATGGCGGCGATCAGTCCGCCCCGCACCGCAACCGACCCCTCGATCACCTCATCGGCCAGCACGACGCGGGCATTGGTCAGCACGATGTCCGCGGCGGGCAGGGCGTGATGGGTCATGGCAAACCTCGCGGCTGGGGATGGATTGCGGCATCGCAACATCGTAACCCTCGCGCGGCAGGCTGCACGCGGGGGCTGGAATGGACACGTGGAAACGCTTGGGCATCTATTACGCGCCACCCGCGGGGTCGAGCCTTGCCACGTTCGGTGCGACCTGGCTCGGCTGGGACGCGGAGGCGGGGCGGGCGCTGCGGCCCGATCCGATGCCCACCCTGCCGCGCGACTGGGACGAGATCACCCGCACGCCGCGGCGCTACGGCTTTCACGCGACGCTTAAGCCGCCGTTCCGGCTGGTGGACTGGCGCAGTGCCGACCAGCTCGACCTTGCCATCGCGGAATTCGCCAGGGGGCAGGCGACGGTCGAGGTCGCCCCGCTGGTCGCGGTGGTGGAGCATGGGTTCCTGTCGCTGCGCCCCGGTGCGCCCTGTCCTGCGCTCGACGCCCTCGCCGCGGCCTGCGTCGAGGGGCTGGACGACTTCCGCGCCCCGCCGGACGAGACGGAGCTTGCCCGTCGCCGAAAGGTGGGGTTGTCGCCCCGGCAGGACGCGCACCTGACCCGGTGGGGCTACCCTTACGTGATGGAGGACTTCGCGTTCCACCTCACGCTGACCGGGCATGTCGGCGACACGGTGGCGGCCGAGGTCGCGGCGGCGCTCGCCCCGCAGCTTGCCCCGCACCTGGCCGATGCCCTCGCGGTGCGCGAGGTCTGCCTGTTCGGCGAGCCGGATCATGGTCCCTTCCGCCTCCTCAAGCGCTATCCGCTGGCGCGGTAAGGGCTGCGAGAAACCGCGCGATCCCCTCCGCCCGCGTGCCCGAATTGTCCACGACCGTCACGTCGCGCCCGGCGGGGGCGGCGAAGCCCGCGCGGGCGAGACGGGCGGCGATGGCGGCCGGGTCCTCGCGCCCGCGCGCGGACAACCGGTCGGCAAGCACGTCCGGGCCCGCCGTCACCACCACGATCCTCAGCCGCGCATGGCGGGTGCGCGCGGTGTCGATGATGGAGCGCGAGGCGTTCACGATCACGTCACGCCCCTGGGCCAGTGCTGCCTCGATCTCCACCGGGATGCCGTAGCTCAGGCCATGGGCGTCCCAGGTATAGGCGAAGCGGCCCTCGGCGCGCCGGCGGGCGAATTCTGCCGGGGCGACGCCGGTGAATACCTCGCCCCCCGCTTCCTCTGGCCGGGTGATGACCCGGCGGGGAAAGAACGCGTGCGGCAGGGCGATACGCGCCGCGTCGATCAGCGTGTCCTTGCCGACCCCCGAGGGGCCGACAACGAGGATCAGGGTCCCGCTCACGCCGCGGCCCGGGGCGAGAAGGCGGCGACATCGACCAGCCGGTCGCAGACGCGCGCCCGCGCGCCTTCGTCATGGAAGATGCCGAGGATGGCCGCCCCGCGCCGCTTTGCCTCCTCGATCAGGCCAAGCACCGTCTCGCGGTTCTCGGCATCGAGGCTCGCGGTCGGCTCGTCGAGAAGAAGCGCGGGATAGGGGTGGGCAAACCCGCGGGCGATGTTGACCCGCTGCTGCTCGCCGCCCGAGAAGGTGGTGGGCGAAAGCGACCAGAGCGCGGGGGGGATGCGCAGCCGTGCGAGCAGCGCCTCGGCACGCGCATGGGCCGGACCCTCGGCCATCCCCAGCACGCGGAGCGGTTCGGCCACGACATCCCGCGTGGGCACCCGGGGCA
>JANNOT010000374.1:0-23076 GCA_031399375.1 Paraoceanicella sp. | reverse complement strand
GCGGTCGCGACAAAGAGCACGACCGTGAGCGTCGCCCCGAAGGGCACGCCCGCCACGCGACCATAGGCGAAGAAATCGAAGCTGAGCGGGACAGAGCCCGCGGGAGCCAGGGTGTAGAGCAGCGTGATCCCCTGGAGCACCGCCCCCATGCCGAGCGTCACGATCAGCGGGTGCACCCCGAGCCAGATCACCGTCAGCCCGTTGACGGCCCCGATCAGCCCGCCGAGCACGAGGATGCCGATCACCACCGGGATCACCATCGACTGCTCGCCATCGATCATGCCCGAGGTCAGGACCGAGAGAAGGCTGATCGCCGAGCCGACGGAGAGATCGATCCCCCCCGTCAGCACCGTCAGGGTCTGCCCGAGGCTGACGATGGCGAGCCCGACCGACTGCTCGTAGACGTTGAGCAGGTTCGATCCGCTGGTGAAGCGTTCGGTCAGGAGGGCGCCGACGAAGAAGATCAGCACGAGAAGCGCGATCACCACGAGCAGCCCCAGCCTGCGGGTGGCTGCAAAGCGGATGGACCGGAGTGCGATGGCGGTCATGTGTCCCCCTCCCCCCTCAAGCCGCAGCATGGCGGGTTGCAAGCTCCATGATGGCGTCCTCGCGGATATCCGCCCCGCCTAGCGTGCCGGTGACCACGCCCTCGCGCATCACCACCACCCGGTCGGACATCCCCACGATCTCGGGCAGTTCGGACGAGATCATCAGGATGGCCAGACCGCGGTCGGCGAGCGTCTGCATGATGCGGTAGATCTCGGTCTTGGCGCCCACGTCCACGCCGCGGGTCGGCTCGTCGAGGATCAGCACCCGGCGGCAGGTGCGCGCCCAGCGGGCCACGATCACCTTCTGCTGGTTGCCGCCCGACATGGTGGCGACCGGCGTGGCCGGACCCCGGCAGGCGATCTGGTAGGCAGCGATCTCCTCGGCCGCGATCCGCGCCTCGGCCCCCCGGTCGATCATCCCGCCCCGGGTCACGAGCGACGAGGCGGTCACGTTGGCGGCGATGTCGAGCAGCATGGCGAGCCCCTGGCCCTTGCGATCCTCGGTCACGAGGCCGACGCCATGGGCGATGGCGCGGGCCGGGGTCATGGAGGTGAAGCGCTGCCCGCCGATCTCGACCGTGCCCGCGCGCAGCGGCAGGCCGCCGAAGATGCCCATGGCAAGCTCGGTCCGCCCCGATCCCACCATTCCCGACAGCCCGGTGATCTCGCCGGCGCGAAGCTCGATCGACGCGTCGCGGACCCGGTTCTCCACCGCGATCCCGGTGGCCCGCAGCACGACCTCGCCCCCCGTACGCCCGCGGCGCGGTGGAAAGAGGTCGGACATGGTGCGCCCGACCATCAGCGCGATCAGCCGGTCGCGGTCCACCTCGGCCACCGCATGGGTCGCCACGAACTGCCCGTCCTTCAGGACCGTCACCCGGTCGCAGAGGCGGAAGATCTCCTCGAGCCGGTGGGAGATGTAGATGATCGCCACCCCCTCGGCGCGCAGCTGCTCCAGCCGGGCGAAGAGCAAGTCCACCTCACGCCCCGAAATGACGGCCGTGGGCTCGTCGAGGATCAGCAGCTTGACCTTGTGCACCAGCGCCTTCGCGATCTCGACCATCTGCTGGTCGGCGACCGACAGCTCGCTGACCAGCCGGTCCGGGTCGAGATCGACGCCGAGCCGGGCCAGCAGCTCGCGCGCATCCCGCCGCGTGCGGCCATGGTCCACGAGACCGAAGGCGCCGCGCCGCTCGTGGCCGAGATAGATATTCTCGGCCACGCTCAGGTGGGCAAAGAGCACGAATTCCTGGTAGATCACGTGGATCCCGGCTGCCTTCGCCGCCCCGGGGCTCGCCCACGTCACCGGGTGGCCGTCGAAGCGGATCTCGCCCGCATCGGGCTGGTAGACCCCGGCGATGGTCTTGGTCAGGGTGGACTTGCCCGCCCCGTTCTCGCCCACCAGCGCATGGATCTCGCCCGCGCGCACATCGAGATGGACGCCCGCCAGCGCCTTCACGCCCGGAAAACTCTTGGTGATGCCCGATAGGCTCAGCATGGCCGCTCTCCCGCCTGGGGATGGATCGGCCGGGCGCGTCGCCGCCCGGCCTGCGGGGCTCACTTGGGATAATCGACCGTGTAGGTCGTGGGGTTGTAGTCGGTGCCCATGCCGCCCGTGACGAGCATGTCCGCGGGTCCGTCCGGCACGACCACGTCCGCGATCCCGAGATCCGGGCGGATCGAGGCGGTGGCGTCCCCCTCGCTGACCGCGATCTGGGCGTTGATCTCGTACATGCAGGGGACCTTGGCCCCCGCGAGCACGTCGAGCGCCACGTCCACCGACACGCCGCCCATGGCCGGCGGATACCCCACCTCGAGCATCGGCACCTTGTGGGCCAGCGACATCTGGAGCGGGCCGTTCACGTCCGCCGTGGTGTGGGGCGGGATCTCGCCATCGGCATAGCCCGCCTCGATGAAGGCCTCGATCGAGCCGGGGGTCTGGAGGCCGTGGGCCGACCAGACCGCGTCGATGTCGCGCCCGTATTTCGCGATCATGCCCTGCATGACCTGCTTGCCCTTCACCGGCGACCAGTCGGAATAGACCGTCTCCAGCACCTTGATGCCCGGGTACTGGGAAAACACCTGGAGCGCGGGTTTCTCGCGGTTCTCGGACGGGCTCGACCCGGCCTGCCCTGCGAGCATGATGACGTTGCCCTCGCCGCCCAGCTTCTCCACGATCCACTGGGCGAAGAGCCGCCCCATCATGGCGTCCGACGCGGTGACGAAGGTTACGAAATTGTCCGACGCGATGCGCCGGTCCATCATGACGACCGGGATGCCCTGGCGCATCACGCGGGTCACGGCGGGGTCGAGCGCCTGCTGGGTGTTGGCGCTGACGATCAGCAGATCGACGCCGCGGGACACCAGGTCCTGGATGTCGGCTACCTGCTTGGCATCGTCATGGCCCGCATCGGTGATGAGAAGCTGCTTGATCTTGTCCTTGTTGTTCGCTGCCGCGGTCTGGAGCGAGTGGAGCATCATCACCACGCGCCAGCTGTCGCCGAGCCCCGCATTGGAGAAGCCGATCACATAGGGCGGCTCCTTCTTGTACTCGCTCGTGTCCTTGAAGCAGACCTCGACGGCGGGATTGAAGAGGAAGGTGCGCGGCGCGCCTTCGTAGCGCCCGGACGTCTGGGCAGCGGCGCCACCCGCGAGCAGGGCAGTCGCGGACACGGCGGCGGCGAGGGCGGCAAGCGTCTTCATGGTCATTCCTCCATCGGTTGCGGAGGCATGGGGCAGCGGCGTCCGGCCACCCCGGCGGGTGGCGGTCTCCGTCTCTCCCAGTTTCCTCCCAGCGGCGGTTTCTTGGTTCGCCTGCCCCTGAGAGTACCGGGCAGGGGGCGACACGACGGTGAAGAGTTATCCAGATCGGACATCGGGTCCGGCAAGGCATGTCCGATCCGGACATTGTTCGGCCCCCGCAGGGCAGGCGCATTTGCGAGCATGGACGCACACAAGACGCGGGCCGCCGATGCCGGGCGAGCGCGCCGAACCGGGGAGGATGGGATGCCTGACACGGAACCGGTCGGCTGGATCGGGGCGGGCAAGATGGGCCTGCCGATGCTGTCGCGCCTGATCGCCGCGGGCGTGCCGGTCCGGGTCAGCGAGCCCGACGATGCGGCACGCGCCGCGGCAGAGCAGGCGGGGGCGCGGGCGGCACATCCCGCCGACCTCGTGCGTGACTGCCCGGTCATCTTCGCGACCATCCCCAACGACACCGTGCTGCGCAGTGTGACCCTGGGACCCGAAGGGCTCGCGGGGCGCCTCGGGCCGCACCAGACATTGGTGGAGATGAGCACGGTGTCGCCTGCGGTGTCGCGGGCGGTGGCCGAGGCGACCCGCGCGGCCTATGTGCGCGCGCCGGTCTCGGGCAGCACCGCGATGGCGGCGGCGGGGACGCTCACGGTCCTCGCGTCTGGCGACCCCGGGGGCTATGCGCGGGCCGAACCCCTGCTCAGGCACCTTTCGGCCCGGCAGTTCTATGTCGGCCCGGCCGAGGAGGCGCGCTATCTCAAGCTCGTGCTCAATGCCATGGTGGGTGCGACCTCGGCCGTGCTGGGCGAGGCGATGGCGCTCGGGCGGCGGGGCGGGCTCAGCCGGGACGCAATGCTCGACGTGCTCTGCGAAAGCGCGGTCGCCTCGCCGCTCCTGAAATACAAGCGCGACCTGGTGACCTCGGGCGACTACACCCCCGCCTTCTCGGTCGCGCAGATGATGAAGGATTTCGACCTGATCCTGGAGGCCGCGCGCGCCGACCACATCCCGATGGCGGTCGTCGCCCTGATCCGCCAGCAATACGAGGCGGCCTTTGCCGCGGGGCGGGCCGAGGAGGATTTCTTCGTCCTGGTGCGCGAAATGGCGAAGCTGAGCGGGATAGAGGAGCCCTAGTACCGCCCCCGCGCCCGCATCTCCGCGTCGATGTCGGCCTGGGCACCCGCAAGTGCGGCCTCGTCCGACACCTCGCCCCGCAGGGCCGCGTGGATGTGCTCGCCCAGGCTTCGCTCGATCACGGCGTATTCCGGCACAGGGGGGCGCTGCCAGGTGCAGAGCAGGCCGCGCTGCGCGAGCTTGTCGATGAACCGCACGATGGGCGAGCTCGCCTGCGCCTCGGGGTCCGCCGCGACGCTGAACCGGGGGGCGACCGGAAAGCCGTTGGTCACATGCGCCTTCATCGACGAGGGCGAGGCCATCCACGCGATCGCCTCGTAGGCGAGCGCCGCCCGGTCCTCGGGCAGGTTGGCGGGGATCGACAGCAGGAACCCCCCGATCGGGTTCGCCGTCATCCCCGACGGCCCCTTGGGCTGGGGAAGATAGGCGACGCGGCGCTTGACGGTCGAGGCCACGTCGTATTCGAACCGCGCCGCCGCCATGGACCAGCAATAGGTCATCGACACCCGCCCCGCGAGGAACGCGTTCACCCGCCCGTTCCAGTCCATCTCCAGAATGTCGGGCGGCGATACGGCAAGGAGCCGATGCATGTAATCGAGCACCGCCCGCCCCTCGTCGGTGGCGATGCGCGGGCGCAGGGCATCGCCCCGGGTGCTCGCCCACTGATAGTACCGCCGCGCACGCGGCAGGTTCAGGATCGGCGCCCCGCAGCAGCCCATCAGCACCATGAAGGACGAGGCGACGGGCATCCCCCGCGCGCAGTTCCAGCCGATGCCATAGCGCCCCTGGTCCGGCCGGTGCAGCGCGCGGGCGGCGGCGATCACCTCGTCGAAGGTCCGCGGAAACGCGAGCCCCGCCTCGGCGAACCAGTCGCGGCGCGCCGCCATGATCTCGATGGTACAGTAGATCGGGACGCCGAACTGCTGATCGCCCCATTGCCCGGTCGTCCAGACGGCGGGGTGGAAATCGAGCGGATTGAGCGATTCCGCCGAGACGTAGCGATCGAGCGGGCGCAGGAGCCCCTCGCCCGCGAATTCCCCCAGCCAGGGCATGTTGCACGCGACGATGTCGAACTCCGACACCGGCAGGCGTGCGTTGGCGCGCAGCCGCGCGTGCAGCTCTGGCAGCGCCATCAGGGTGAAGTTGCGGCGCGAGGCGAGGTTGTTGCGCAGATCGGCCCACATGTTGCGCATGGCGGCGAAATAGTTGTCGTCGTTGAGGAGGAATCGCAGATCCGCGCCCCCTTCCTGCCGCCGCCTGACCAGGGCGGGCGGTGGCAGCGTCTCGCCCACGAAATCGGCGCCACCGAAATAGTAGTCCTCGTCGCGATCCGCGTCGCGCCGTTGCCCGAGCGTCTCGGCCAGCACGGTCTTGACCTGCTTGGCCTGGGCGACAAATGCGGCCAGAAGCGCGTCGGACGGCTTCAGCCGGAACGACTTGCCCGTGCGGCTCGCGGGCAGCTTTGCGATGAAGCCGTGATCGATCAGCCCATGGATGCGGCGCATCGCGGTGGCATAGGGCACGCCCGCAGCCTCGGCGAGCGCCGTGGTGGTCACGGGCTCGCCCTTCAGGTGCGCGCGCACCAGGTGGGCGGTGATGTTCCAGGCGGGATCTGCCTCCGCAATCGGCACGCTGGCGGCGAAGGGTCGGCGCACCCGTTCGAGAAAGTCGATGATGCGCAGAAGCTCGTGCTCGGTCACCGCGGGGGCACCCGTCCGCCTCACCCGTCCCCCATCGGGCTCCACAGCTTGACCGTTGCCCCGGCCTCGTAGGCGAGGCCCCGCGGGTAGCTGACCAGTTCGAGCTGCAGGCCCCAGGGCGCGAGGAAATAGACCCAGTCGAGTCCCCCCGTCGCCCCTTCGGTCAGACGCGTCGCCCCGCCCAGGATGGTGACCCCGTGGGCCTCGAGATGGGCGACGCCCGCGGCGAGGTCGGTGACATAGAACGCCAGATGGTGGCCCGCATGGTCACTGTTGCGCGGGCGCGCCGCCGACTGGTCGGGTGCGGCGTATTCGAAAAGCTCGAGCGCGGGGCCGTTCGCGCAGCGCAGCATCCGGAGCTTGCGGATTTCGGCGCGCGGGTGGACGCCGAGATGATCGGCCATCCAGTCGCCATCCGACGCGTAGGGTCCCGCCTCAAACACGACCTCGCACCCGATCACGTCCACGAAAAACCGGGTCGCCGCCTCCAGATCCGGGACGGTCAGCCCGATATGCTCGGTTCCGGCCAGGCCGGGCAATCCATGTGGCATCAATGCCTCCCCACACCGACGGTCCCGGCGGTCCCCGGGACGGGTGCCCCGGCCGCGATCAGCCCCTCGTCCCGCAACTCCGCCCAGAGATCGGCGGGAATGTCGAGCGCGAGGTGCCCGATGTTCTGCGCCATGCGCTCGGCCCGCCCCGCCCCCACCACGATGGACGACACGAAGGGGCTCGCCGCCGCAAACTGGAGCGCCGCGGCCTCGAGCGGCACGGCGTGGCGCGCGCAGACCGCCGCGATGGCCTGCGCGCGGCCGAGCCAGTAGGCCCCGGTCTCGAAGTCCTTGGGCACGCGCACCCCCTGCATCGCCGCATCGCGCCAGCCCGCATCGAGCGGCTTGTAGTCGAAGGTGGACCCCTCGACCGGGTTGTTCAGGACGCCCGAGTTGAAGACGCCGCCGATGACCATGGTCGTGCCCTTGTCCGCGCAGACCGGGAAAAGCTCGGTCAGCGCGTCGTGGTCGAGAATGGTGTAGCGCCCGGCGAGCAGGTGGATGTCCATCGGGCAGTCGGCGGTGAAGCGCGCGAGCGCGGGGTTCTGGTTCATGCCCGCCCCGATGGCCCGGACCACGCCCTCGTCCTTCAGCCGCACCAGCGCCTTGGCGGCCTCGCCCACGGCCTGGTCCATGTGGCTGTCGGGATCGTGGATGAAGAGGATGTCGAAGCGGTCGATCCCCAGGCGCCGCTGCGATGCCTCGACCGAGCGCAGGATCCCGTCATGGGAAAAGTCGAATCGCGCGGTGCGGGCGGGCGCGCCCTGCCAGAAGCTTTCGTCGGCGTCGCCCGTGGGTTCGATCAGCCGCCCGACCTTGGTCGAGATCACATAGCTGTCGCGGTCGCGCCCCTTCAGAAACGCGCCCAGCCGCTCCTCCGACATCCCAAATCCGTACATGGGGGCCACATCGAAGTAGCGGATCCCGTGGTCCCACGCCCCCTGAAGCGCGGCCTCGGCCGCCTCCGGCTCCACCCGGCGCGGCCAGCCGCCGATCTGGACCGTGCCCATGCCGAGCAGCGGCAGGTGCAGATCCGTGCGCCCGGCGGCGCGGGGTTCATCGAAACGGTAGGGCATCGGTTCCTCCTGCCGGAACGGGGGCACCCCTGCGGGCACCCCCCCGGGGGCCTTACTGGCCCGCCTTGAATGTCTGGGGATCGTAGTCGGGACCAAGCCCGGTGGACAGGATCAGATCGTTGGCCTTGTCCAGCCGGGCATAATCCTCGGCATACCGGTCGGCACGCACCGAGACCGTCTCGTCGCCCCTGGACACCACGAGGTCCACGTTCACCTCGACCTGTCGCGGCACCGGCCGTCCCGCCAGCACGTCGAGCGCCACCTCGACCGCCACCCCGCCCATGGCGGGCGGGTAGTCGAAGTTGAACACCGGCACGTCGTTCTGCACAGCAAGTTTCAGGCAGCCGTTGAGGTCGGAGCAGGTGATGGGCGGGATCTCGCCCGGTTTCCACCCCGCCTCGACGAAAGCTTCGAGCGCCCCGAGGCCCTGAAGCCCATGGTCCGACCAGACCCCCTGGATCTCGCGCCCGTATTTCTGCAGCAGGGCGGCCATGACCTGCTTGCCCTTCGCCGGGCTCCAGTCGGTGTATTGCAGATCGAGGATCTCGATCCCGGGATGCTCGGCGAAGATCTGCCGGGCCGCGCCGATGCGCAGTTCGGCGGGCGAGGCCCCCGCGATCCCGCCCAACATGACGATCTTGCCCTGCCCGCCCAGCTTTTCGGCCATCCACTGCGCCATGAACCGCCCGAGCGCGAGATCGGACGCGGTCACGAAGCTGACGAAATTGTCCGACGACACCCGCCGGTCCACCATGACCACGGGCACACCCCGTTCCATCGCCCGCGTGACCACGGGGTCGAGCGCCTGGGACGTGGCGGCCGAGACGATGAGCAGGTCCACGCCCCGTTCCAGCAGGTCCTGCACGTCCGCGACCTGCTTGGCGGGATCGTCGTTCGCGTCCGTCACGATCAGCTGCGCGATCTTGTCGGGATGCCGCGCCGCCGCCGCCTCGATCGAATGCAGCAGGCCAACGCGCCAGATGTTGGAGATCGAGGCGTTGGAGAACCCGATCGTGTAGGGGCCGTCCTTGCGGTACCGGGTGGTGTCGGCATAGGCGATGTCGGCATTCGCCCAGAGCAGCGTCCGCGGCTTGCCGCCATAGCCTTCGCCCGCCGATGCGGGGGATGCCAGAAGGGCCAGGGCCGCGGCCCCGGCGAAGAATGCGTGTCGCATGGTGTCCTCCCAGGACTGGTTCTTTTCGGCCCCCTCGTCCGGGCGGCCTTGCCATGATGGTGCCAGAGCGGCCGCCGCCGCGCGGCGCAGGAATATCCGGATCGGATATCCCTGCCACCCGCTTGACCCCCCGCCCGAATGGTGCAGGCTCGCGCAGGATCGCCCCGCAGGGACAGGGGCGGCGGGGAGGGATGCTGCCATGAAGTTCGGCTTCAACATGCTGCTCTGGACCACGCATGTGACCGACGACCACGCCCCACACTTCGCACGGCTGAAGACTGCGGGGTATGACGGGGTGGAGATCCCGCTCTTCGAGGGGGAGGTCGCCCATTACGCGGCGCTGGGGCGCAGGCTGGCGGACGAGGGGCTGACCGCGACGGCGGTGACGGTGATGCCGGCAGGGCGCAGCGCGGTGTCCGACGACCCCGCCATGCGCACCGCAGCGCTCGACCACCTGCAATGGGCGATCGACTGTTCGAATGCCCTGGGGGCGGATGTGCTCTGTGGCCCGTTCCACCAGCCGCTCGGCGAATTCACCGGCCGCGGCCCGACCGAGCGCGAGGTCATGCACTGCGCCGAGGTGCACAAGACCGCCGCGCGGATCGCGGCCTATGCCGATCTCACGCTCGCCGTCGAACCGCTGAACCGGTTCGAATGCTATTTCCTCAATACCGCCGCCCAGTCGGCGGACCTGGTCGCACGGGTGGGCGAGCCGAACTACGGCTATCTCTATGACACGTTCCATTTCCACATCGAGGAAAACGACCAGCCCGCCGCCATCGCCGCGACGATCGGAGCGATCGCCCATGTGCACATCTCCGAGAACACCCGGGGGGTGCCCGGCGCCGGACAGGTGGATTTCGCGGCCGTCTACCTCGCGCTCCGATCGGCGGGATATCAGGGCTGGACGACGGTCGAGGCGTTCGGCTCCGCGCTCCCCGACCTTGCCGCCGCGACGAAGATCTGGCGCCCGCTCTTTTCCTCGCCCGAGGAAGTCTATCTGGGCGCCATCGCGGTGATGAAGCGCCACGCGCCCTGACCCGCGCGGCGTCACCCCCGGGGGGGTCGGGGTCAGTAGACCGCCCTGCCCCCGGTCAGGTCGAAGGTGAATCCGGTCGTGAAGCTGCAGGCGGGCGAGACGGCGAAGGCGATCATCGCCGCGGCCTCGTCCAGCTCGCCGCAGCGCCTCATGGGGATCTTGTCGGTCATGTACCTGACCGTCGCATCGGGCAGGGCCGCGACCATCGGTGTGCGGATCACCGCGGGGGCGAGCGCGTTCACGGTCACCCCCGTTTCGGCATAGTCCTTGCCCATGACCTTGACCAGGCCGATCAGCCCGGCCTTGGTGGCCGAATAGGCGGCCATACCGGCATTCCCCTCCTTGCCCGCGATCGACGCGACATGGAGGATGCGCCCATAACCCATCCCCACCATGTGCGGCAGGACCGCCTGGCTGACCAGCAGCGCGCCCTTGAGGTTGATGCGGTAGACGAGGTCGAAATCCTCCGGGTCCACCTCATGCGCCTTGACGTTCGTGCGCCCGGTGATCCCGGCGCAGTTGACCAGACCGTGGAGCTGGCCTGCCCAGGCGATGACCTCGGCCAGGACCGCATGGCAGGCGGGCCCGTCGGTGATGTCGAGCGTGAAGGCCCGCGCCCCCGCGCAGGCCGCCGCCGTCTCGCCCGGGTCGGTGCGGTCGAGACAGGCGACGCGGACGCCGCCCGCGGCGCGCAGCCGGGCGGTGGTCGCGCCGATGCCGCTGGCGGCGCCGACGACGGCGATGGCGGTATCCTGGGGAAACTGGATCATGGGATGTCCTTGGGGGGCTGGTCCGCCGGGTGCAGGTCGGCCAGGGCTTCGAGAAAACGGATCGTGTTGCCGAACGCCCGTTCCAGGTGGTCGCGCATCGCGGCCCGGGCGGCGTCGGGGTCGCGGGCCACCAGCGCATCGAGGATCGCGCGATGCTCTGCCAGCGTCGCCTCGCCCATGCCGTCGCGCGGCAGCATCAGGTGGCGGCAGCGGTCGAGCTGGGCCTTGGACACCTCGATGGCCCGCCAGAGCATCGGATAGCCCGACACCTCGGCGATCATGTGGTGAAACGTGTCGTCGAACCCGATCGCCTCGGGATACCGGTGCCCCGCGATGGCACGGGCATGGAGGACGTGGATATCCTCCAGCCGGTCGACCTGGGCCGGGGTCAGGCGCACGACGGCATGGCCGATATTCTCGACCTCCAGCGCGCGGCGGATGATGTGCGCCTCCTCGATCTGGGCGCGGTCGATGCGGCTGACCAGCGTGCCCGACTGCGCCCGCACCTCCACCAGCCGCTCGTCGGACAGCTTCTTGACCGCCTCGCGCACCGGGGTCCGCGACACATGCAGGGCCTGCGCGATGGATTTTTCGTCCACCACCGCCCCCGGTTCCAGTTGCGCGGTCAGGATCATGTGGCGCACGATGCCGTAGATCTGGTCGCGCATCGGGCGGGACCGGTCAAGGGTCGCGGCGGTGAGGCTGGGCTCGGTCATCTCCCTCGGCTTTTCCCTCCCGGGACGCGGCCATGGGGGCTTGCCTGCCCCCGGCCTTTTTGGCAATGCTAATATAACAGTTTACACCTGTCACGCCGGAGCGTCAGCCCCGGGACAAAGACGGGGGCGACGAAGGGGAGGAAGGCTGGATGGCGCATGCCTATCCGCGCATCCACAATGCGATGTGGCCGGGGCTGGTCGGCAAGGGCGACGGGTCCGAGCCGCCCATCGACCTTCCCACCATGCTTGCCCTGACCGCCGCGGCGCGGGTGGATGGCCAAGGGTTCGACGGGGTCGATCTCTTCCTCGCCGCCCCCCACACGCCTATCGATGCGACCGATGACGAGCTGAAGGCGCTGGCCGACACGCTGACCGCCCACGGGCTCGTCGTCGGGTCCGCCGTCGCGCCGGTCTGGCCCCCGGTGGGCGGCGGGTCGGCCATGGGCTCGGCCGAAGACCGCGCGCGATTCGTCGAGATGGTGCGAAAATCCTGCCGCATCATGGGGCGCCTGCGCGAGCTTGGCGTGCGCTCCTATGGCGTGATCCGGATCGATTCCGCAGCCTCGCCCGCCGAGTGGGCGAAGGACCCCGCAGGCAACACGAAGCTCATCGCCGAGACGTTCCGCGAGGCGGGCCGCATCGCCGAAGGCCATGGCGAGCGGCTGGCGGCCGAGGGCGAGATCTGCTGGGGCGGCATGCAGTCCTGGCGCGCGATGGTGGATACGCTGGAGGCGGTGGACATGCCCGGCGTGGTCGGGTTCCAGGCCGACATGGCGCACACGCTGCTCTACACCCTCGGGACCAACGCGCCCGAGGCGCGGCTCCTGCCCGAGGGCTATGACTGGTCCGACCCCGCCGCGCTTGACGACGCTCTGCGGCGGCTGACCGATGCCCTGCGGCCCTGGACGATCGATTTCCACGTTGCCCAGAACGACGGGACCGTGTTCGGATCGGGCAGCCACGACAAGACCGGGCGGCACTGCATGGCGGGGGACCCGAACGGCAAGCTCGACATCCCCCGCCATGCCGGGTTCTGGCTGAACGGTCCGGACGGGCGCCCGACCCGCGCCGTGCAGCACATCTGCTGGGACGGCTGCATGTTCCCCAATGCAAAGCTGATGGCATCCGAGACCTGGACGGGCGTGCTCGCGGCGATGCTCTCGGTCCGCGACGCCCATGGATGGGACGCCTGATGGCCAAGAAACCGCTGCGCATCGGGATCATCGGCTACGGCTTCATGGGACGCACCCATGCGAACGCGTTCCGCAGCGTGCCGAACTTTTTCCACCTCGACCATGAACCGGTGCTGACGGCCGTCTGCGGCCGGGACCGGGCGCAGGCGGACCGGCACGCCGCGACCTGGGGGTTCGGGTCGGTGGAGACGGACTGGCGCGCCATGGTGGAGCGGACCGACATCGACCTGATCGACATCGCGAGCCCCAACGACACCCACCACGACATCGCCATCGCCGCGGCCCAGGCGGGCAAGATGGTGATGTGCGAGAAGCCGCTGGGGCGCAACGCCGCCGAATCCGCCGCCATGGTCGCGGCGGTCGAGGCGGCGGGCGTCGCCAACATGGTGTGGTACAACTACCGCCGGGTGCCAGCGGTGACGCTCGCCAAGGAGCTGATCGACGAGGGGTTCCTCGGCCGCGTCTATCATTACCGTGCGAAGTTCCTGCAGGACTGGACCATTTCCGCCGACCTGCCCCAGGGGGGCGCCGGGCTCTGGCGGCTCGACGTCGGCGTCGCGGGCTCGGGGGTGACGGGCGACCTCCTCGCCCATTGCATCGATACCGCGATGTGGCTGAACGGACCCATCGCCGAGGTCTCGGGCATGACCGAGACCTTCGTGAAGGCGCGCAAGCACAACCTGACGGGCAAGGTCGAGCCGGTGGGGATCGACGATGCCTCGCTGTTTCTGGCGCGGTTCGCCAATGGCAGCCTCGCCACCTTCGAGGCGACGCGCTACGCCCGGGGGCACAAGGCGCTCTATACGTTCGAGATCAACGGCGAGCATGCCTCGATCATGTGGGACCTCCACGACCTCCATCGGCTCCAGGTCTTCGACCACCGCGACGCAGGCCGGGTGCGGGGCTGGCGGTCGGTCCACATCACCGACGGGGACCATCCCTACATGAAGCACTGGTGGGTTCCGGGGCTGCAGATCGGCTACGAGCACAGCTTCATCCACCAGGCCGCCGACTTCATCGCGGGGCTGGAAAGCGGCGTGCCCGCCGCCCCCACGTTCCGCGACGGGCTTGCGACCGACCGGGTGACGGATGCCGTCCTCGGCTCGGCCCGTGCCCATGCCTGGGCCGAGGTTGCCGCATGAGCGTCGCCCTGCGCCTGACGGGCCTGCGCAAGAGCTACGGCGCGGTTACCGCCCTGAACGGCCTCTCGATCGAGGTGGCCGAGGGGCGGTTCTTCGCGCTCTTCGGGCCGAGCTCGGTGGGCAAGACTACGGCGCTGCGCACCATCGCGGGGCTGGTGGCGCCCGAGGCGGGGTCGGTCGAGATCGCGGGGCGCGACGTGACCCGCGCGCCGATCAAGGGCCGGGGCGTCGCGATGGTGTTCCAGTCCTTCGCGCTCTATCCGCACCTGACGGTCGAGCAGAACCTCGGCTACCCGCTGACCGAGGCGGGAGTCGCCTCGGCCGAGATCGCCAAGCGCGCGCGCGAAACGGCGGAGATGCTGCGCCTTGCCCACCGGCTGGACAAGAAGCCCGGGACGCTGTCGGGCGGCGAGCAGCAGCGCCTCGCGCTCGGGCGCGCGCTGATCGCGCGGCCGAAGCTCCTGCTGCTCGACGAGCCCCTGACCAACCTCGATGCCAAGCTGCGCCACGACATGCGCGCCGAGCTCAAGCGCCTGCACCGCCAGTTCGGCATGACCATCGTCTACGCCACGCCCGACGAGCTTGAGGCGCTGTCGATGGGCGAGGAGATCGCGGTGATGGACCAGGGTGCGGTGGTGCAGGTGGGCACGCCGGACGAGCTCTACGACCGCCCGCGCAACACCTATGTCGCGGCCAAGATCGGCTCGCCGCACATGAACCTCTTTGACGCGGTGGTGGCGCAGGGGCTGCTGCGCACGCCCTTCGGCGACATCCCCCTGCCGGGCAACCTGGCCGTCGCACCGGGCGAGCGGGTCACGGCGGGGATCCGCCCGAGCGACCTGCGCGTCGATGGGGCGCGCCCAACCTTGACGCCCCATGTCCAGCTTCTGGAGCCGCTCGGGGACGTCACCATCGTCTCGCTCGCCACCGGGGGGCCGGTCCTGCGGCTGCTCCTGCCCGAGGGGCAGGCAAGCGGGCTGAAGCTCGGCGACCCGATGCCGATCACGATCCCCCCCGCGCGGGTCCACCTCTTCCGCGGAGGTGATGGCAGCGCCATTGCCGCCGGGGCCTGACGACAACGAAAACCAACCTGGGAGGACTGACAATGACGACACAGTTCCGGCGCAGCCTGTGGGGCGGGGTTGCGACCCTCGCCACCCTCGCCTGCGTGACGAGCGCAAGTGCGGAGGATGTGGTGCTGAACATGGCGGTGCCAGACTGGCCCCCCACGCGCATCCTCAAGGACCTCTTCGACAAGCACTACAAGGCGCCGTCGGGCAACACCGTGAAGCTCGAGGTCGATTTCATCCCCTGGCCGGACTACTACACCCGGCTGAACGCCTCGCTCACCTCGGGCGAGCAGAAATACACCATGGCCGTGTCCGACAGCCAGTGGCTGGGCGCGTTCATCGAGGGGGGATACTACCGCAAGATCAACGACCTGATCGACGCGGACCCGGGGCTGAAGGAGACGATGGCGGACATGCACCCCGCACCGCTCCAGGCCTATGCGACCTATCCCTACAAGTCGGAAAACTACTACGGCTTCCCGCAGTTTCCCGACATCCTCGTGACCTATGCCCGGACGGACGTGCTCTGCCATCCCGACGAGCAGGCCGCGTTCCAGGCGCGGTTCAGCGAGAAGCTGCCCTGCACGGTCGAGGAACTCGACCAGATGGACTGGGTGATGTTCGAGAAGATCGGCCAGTTCTTCCAGCGCAAGAAGGGCGACATGCTCGCCGGTGCGCCCGCCGAAAACGATTTCTACGGCATCGCCTACCAGGCGGGCAAGGGCTACGACTTTTCCTCGATGCAGATCAACGGCCTGATCTGGCAGGCGGGCGGCAACATCTGGGACGAGACCCAGGCGCCGAACGGCCAGGCCGAGGGGGTGGTAAATTCCGACGTCGCGGTCAAGGCGTTCGACGACTACCTGCGCATGCTCCAGTACATGCCGCCCATCGTGCGGACCGGGTCGATGGACATCTTTAAGATCGATGAGCTCTTCCGCGAAGGGGTCGTCGCGCTCAACGTGAACTGGATCGGGTTCGCGGAAAGCTCGATCAACCCCGAGACGTCCAAGGTCGTGGGCAAGATCGCCTTCGCCAACGCGCCGGGCACCAAGCAGCCTGACGGCTCGATCGCGCGCTGGTCCAACATCGGGGGCCAGCCCTTCGTCATCATGACCTGGGCATCGGACACGCAGGTCAAGGAAGCGGTCGATTTCGTGAAATGGTGGCTCAGCCCCGAGATCCAGAACATGTATGCAGCCCAGGGCGGGCAGAGTGCGATCAAGTCCGTCTATACCGACCCCAAATACGTGACCTATCGCCCGTGGAACCGCACCTGGGCCGCGGGGCTCGATTGGCAGCGCGACGTGTGGCACATCCCGCCGTTCTTCGAGATGCTCGTGCAGCAGCAGGAGCAGTTCGACCTCGCCATCACGGGCCAGCAGGATGCCAAGACCGCGCTCGACAATGTCGCGGCATTCCAGCAGCGCCTGCTCGAGGATGCGGGCCTGATCCAGTGACAGCCTGATCCAGGCCCGGGCTGATCCAGACCCGGGCTGATCCAGTAATGGGCCGACGCCCCGGCGTCACCCCTGCCGCGGCCCCCCGGGTGGACCCCGAGGGGCCGCGGACGTCCGACCCCCGCGGAGACCCGACCCATGACCGCCACCGCCCAACCGGTGCCCGACGACCGCCCGGGGATCCTTGCCCCGCACTGGGGCAACTGGCGCCTTGCCCTGCTGGTGGCGCTCGTGGCCATGCCGGTCGCGATCGCCACCCTGCCGCCGACCGCGTCGTTCTGGATCTCGGGCGCGCTCTGCGGGCTCGTGGCCGTCACGGCGGTGGTCAATGCCTGGGGCCGCTACACCGGAGGGCTCCTGGTGGCGCCGGCCATCGCGGTCCTGACCATGATGAACATCTTTCCGCTGCTCTGGTCGCTGGGGCTCTCGTTCTTCGCCTACCGGGCGGACCGGCAGACCCTACGCTTTCTCGGCCTGCGCAACTACGAACGGGTCATCACCGACCCCGTGGTCTGGGACCGGCTGGTGACCACGGCACTTTTCGTCGTCCTGACGGTCGCGGTGCAGATGATCGTGGGCTTCCTGCTCGCCATGCTGTTCGCCAAGCAGTTCCCGTTGCGCAAGTACCTGCTGATCCTGGTGCTGACCCCGATGATGCTGAGCTTCGTCGCCGTGGGGGCGTTCTTTCGCTACTATTACGATCCCACCTTCGGCCTCGTCAGCCAGATCGCGGGGATGTTCATGGGCGAGACCTTCGTGCTGGTTTCCTCCCACTGGGGCGCCGTGATCGCCATCGTGATCGCCGATGCCTGGATGTGGGCGCCCTTCGTCATGTTGCTGGTGCTCGCGGGGCTGGTGAGCGTGCCCAAGCATCTCTACGAGGCGGCGGCCATCGACCGGGTTCCCGCCTGGCGGCGGTTCTGGTCGATCACGTTCCCCTACGTGAAGGGGTTGCTCCTGCTCGCGCTCCTCTTCCGCACCATCGAGGCCTTCAAGCTCTTCGACCTCGTGTTCCTGCTGACCGATGGCGGCCAGGGGACGGAGACGATCGCGCTTTATGTCTACCGGCAGGCGATCCAGTTCAACAAGACGTCCGACAGCGCGGCCCTGTCCTACATCCTGCTCTTCACGGTGATCGTGCTGACCAATCTCTATCTCTACTTCGCCAACCGCCGCGCGCAGGAGGCCTGAGATGGCATTCATCGACAAACTCGGCCAGACGCTGGGGGTCAGCCGCGCGTACGGCGTGGGCGAGGCAGGCTGGGGCCGCACGCTGGGGGCGGGGGCGGTCGCACTGCTCTACTTTTTTCCTGTGCTGATCATCATCGTGACGGCATTCAAGGAACATACCGACGCGCTTGCGGTGCCGGTGAAGCTCGTGCCCTTCACCCTCTGGGGGCTGATCCCGGACATCTACACGTTCGTGCCGACCTGGGCGAACTTCACCGGCGTCTTCTCGCGCTCCTTCGCCGCGGGGGCAGAGGCGCAGGATACCGGGTTCGCGCTCTTCTTCTTCAACTCGGTGTTCATTGCAGGCACGTCCGTCCTGCTCGCGCTCATCATCGGGACGCTCGCGGCCTTCGGCTTCTCGCGCTATCCCTTGAAGGGGAACGACACCTACCTCTTCATCATCCTGACCACGCGCATGCTGCCGGCCATCGTGGTCATCATCCCCGTCATGCTGATGTTCCGCATCACCGGGCTCGCAGGGACCTATACCGGCATCATCCTGCTCTACACCGCGTTCAACCTGCCCTTCACCATCTGGATGATGAAGAGCTTCTTCGACGAGCTTTCCCGCGACGTGGAGGATGCGGCGCGCATCGACGGGTCGTCGGACCGCCGGGTGTTCTTTCGCATCTGCATGCCGCAGGTGCTGGCGGGGATCGCGGCGACGGCGGTGTTCGGGCTGATCCTGACCTGGAACGAGTTCCTCTTCGCGCTCCTGCTCACGGGGATCGAGACGCGGACGGTGCCCGTCGCCATGTCCCAGACCATCGGGGGTGATATCGGGGTGCGCTGGGGGCTGCTGGCCGCCATCGAGACGCTGTTCCTGATCCCGGTGATGCTCGTGACCTTCTTCCTGCAGAACCACCTGCTGCGCGGCGTGACCTTTGGTACGGTGAAGGGCTGATGTCGACGATCGAGCTGAGGAAGGTGACCAAGCACTTCGGCGCCTTTACCGCCGTGCGGGACGTGGATCTGAGCGTGGCGGCGGGCGAGGTCGTGTGCCTGCTCGGCCCGTCGGGCTGCGGCAAGACCACGACCCTGCGGCTGATCGCGGGGCTGGAGCGGGCGTCGGGCGGGGACGTGGTCATTGCGGGCCAGCGGATGAACGAGCTGACGCCCCAGGCGCGCAACATCGCGATGGTGTTCCAGTTCTACGCCCTCTACCCCGCGCTGACCGTGGGCGAAAACCTGGGGTTCCCCCTCCATGCCGAGAACCTGTCGGCCGAGGAGCGGGCGCGCCGCGTCGGCCGCGTCGCCGAGATCCTCAAGCTGACGGACATCCTGGACCGCAAGCCGGGCGCGATTTCCGAGGGGGAAAAGCAGCGCGTGGCCGTCGCCCGCGCCATCATCCGCGACCCCAACTGCTTTCTCTTCGACGAGCCGCTCAGCCGGCTCGACGTCGAGCTGCGCCAGTCCATGCGCGGGCAGATCAAGGAGGTGCTGCAGGGCCTGTCCAAGGCGACCGTGATCGTGACCCATGACCAGCTCGAGGCGCTGACCATGGCAAGCCGCATCGCGATCATGAAGGACGGGCTGATCGAGCAGATCGGCACGCCCCACGAGGTGTTTGCAAAGCCCGCCAATGCCTTTGTCGCCAGCTTCATCGGCACGCCGCAGATGAACCTGATCCCCGTGCGCCTGTCGGGCGTGCAGGACGGGCAGGCGCAGGCGACGCTCGGTCCGACCGCGCTCGCCTTCGGCGTCGATCCGGCCGTGGCGGGGATGACCGGGGACGTGACCCTGGGGATCCGCCCGCGGGCGTTCACCCTGACCGACGCGCGCCCCGGCACCCTGACGGCCGAGGCCGAGCTGATCGAGCCCCTTGGGGCCGAGACGCTGATCCACGCCCGCGCCCCCGGCGGGGCGGAAATCCGCGTGGTCATCCCGCGCGAGACGCAGGTGCGCGTGGGCGAGGTCATGCACATGATCCCCGACCCGGGCCAGACCCATGTCTTTGGCGCCGACGGCCGGGCGGTGCGGGCATGACCGGGCATCCGGGGGCCGGCGCCCCGCCGCGGCGGGCAGGCCGCGCGCGAACGGAACGCACCGGCGCGATGATGGCAGCGACGGCGGGCGCGGGTCGCCTGCCGCGCCCTGTTCCCGATCGATAGGACCCGACCCCATGACTCCACGGAACGGCATGTCCCGCATCTCGGCCCTGCGGCTGGAATTCGCGCTGATCGGGCTCGGTCTGGTGGCGCTCGTGCTCATTTTCCAGCCGTTCAGCCTGGCGCTCTTTTCCATCGGCTGCGGGCTGGTGGTGCTCGCGGCACTTGCCAACAACCTCCTGCCGCTTGCCCGCACCGGCGTGCCCGGCCGATCGGTCGTGTTCGCAGGCGTCCTGATCGCGATGATCTTCTGCCTTGTCTGCCTTGTCTCGATCGCGGCCGCCCATCTCTATGGTGCCGCGTTCCTGACCGCGCCGCCCGCGGCGGGACCGGTGCCCCCGGCCGAGCCGTTCTGGCGCCAGCCCCTGGTCTGGGCGCTCGGCGTCGTGGCCGCGGCCCTGGCGGGGGTGGTGGTCGCGATGACCCGGCGGGGGTGAGGGGCATGGCGATGCAGCGCATGGGGCTGATGATCGGCGTGAAGCCCGAGGCGCTGGCCGAGTACCGGCGGGTCCATGCCGCGGTCTGGCCGGAGATCCTCGCGCTCATCACCGCCTGCCAGATCCGCAACTACACCATCTTCCTGCGTCAGCCGGAAAACCTGCTCTTCGCCTACTGGGAATATCACGGTGCCGATTTCGCCGCCGACATGGCGCGGATGAAGGCCGATGCGCGGATGCAGGACTGGTGGGCGATCTGCGATCCCATGCAGGTCCCCCTGCCGACCCGGGCCGAGGGCGACTGGTGGGCGGTGCTCGAGCCGGTGTTCCACCACGACTGAGTGCGCTGCAACACAGACCCCTGCCCGCCGGGGTATCGCGCCGCTCGTCTATCGACTAGGTTCAGGAAAATTCCAATCCCGAGGAGCCTGCCATGCCCACCCTCTTCACCCCGCTGCGCGTCGGCGCGCTGGACCTGCCGAACCGTGTTCTGATGGCCCCCCTGACGCGCAACCGCGCGCATCCCGACGGGACGCCCGGGCCGCTCGCCGCCACCTATTATGCGCAACGCGCGTCCGCCGGGCTCCTAATCACCGAGGCCACACAGATCTCGCCCGAGGGCAAGGGGTACAAGGACACGCCCGGCATCCATGCGGACGCCCATGTCACGGGCTGGCGGTCCGTCACCGACGCGGTCCATGCCGCGGGGGGTCGGATCTTCCTGCAGATGTGGCATGTGGGGCGGGTCAGCCACACCAGCGTCCAGCCGGGCGGACAGCCGCCCGTCGCACCCTCTGCCATCACGGCGGACACCCAGACTTTCGTCGACGCGGGGTTCGTCGCGACCTCTGCCCCCCGCGCGCTCGAGACAGCCGAGATGCCCCGGATCGTCGCCGATTATGCCGCGGCGGCCGAACGGGCGAAGGCGGCTGGCTTTGACGGGGTCGAGATCCACGGGGCGAACGGCTACCTGATCGACCAGTTCCTCAAGGACCGTTCGAACCAGCGCACCGACGCCTATGGCGGCGCGGCCGAGAACCGCATCCGCCTCGCGGTCGAGGTGATTGAGGCGGTGGCGAAGGTGTGGGGTGCGGACCGGGTCGGCCTGCGCCTGACCCCCACCGCCCCGGTCAACGATACCTGGGACAGCGACCCCGCGCGGGTGTTCGGACTGCTGCTCGACCGGCTGAACCCGCTGGGGCTTGCGTATCTCCACCTCGTCGAGGACCTGAGCGGCAAGGGCGCCAAGCCCGAGGACCGGCTGATCCTGGACGGGTTGCGAACCCGCTGGTCGGGGGTCTATCTGGGCAATGGCGGGTATGACGGTCCCTCTGCCGCCGCAGCGGTGGCCGAGGGGCGGGCGGACGCCATCACCTTCGGCAAGCCCTTCATCGCCAATCCCGACTTGCCCACCCGGATCCTGCACGGGTCGGCCCTGAACACGCCCGACAAGGCAACGTTCTATGGCGGCGACGAGCGGGGGTATATCGACTACCCCGCCCTCGCGGCCTGACCCCTCAGGGGCGGGTGCGGGCGAGCAGATCGTCCAGCATCCGCTCCACCCCCGGCACCCGCCGCCGCCGCCGCGGCTTCGGCCATGCGAGCGGCGGCCGCCATGCCCCGCCCCGGGCAGCAGCGGCCAGCGGCTTCATGCGCAGGAGCGGCGCGGCGCAGGACGCGCAGGTCAACCCGACGCCCCGCCGCAGCCGCAGGATGGTGCGGACCCCGCAGAACGAACAGGTCGCGATCTTCGTCATGTCCATGGCGCCGCTTACACCCGGGTCGCGGCATAGAGCGCGACCGCCGCGGCGTTCGAGACGTTGAGCGACCCGAACGCGCCCGCATACGGGATCCGCGCAAGCATGTCGCAGTTCTTGCCCGTCAGCTCGCGCATTCCCGGCCCCTCCGCGCCCAGCACCAGCCCGACCGGCAGGCCCCGTACCCGCGCCAGCGCATCGTCGAGCGTCAGGGTAGCCGCGCCGTCGAGCCCGATGAGCGCATAGCCCATGTCCGACAGCGCCGCCATGGCCGCGGCGAGATTGCTGACCCGCAAATAGGGCTGGCGCTCCAGCGCGCCCGAGGCGGTCTTGGCAAGTGCCCCGGTCTCGGGCGCCGAATGGCGGGCAGGTGCGATCACCGCGCGCGCGCCGAACACCTCGGCAGATCGCAGGATAGCCCCGACATTGTGCGGATCCGTGACCCGGTCCAGCAGGATCGCCAGCGCCCGCGCGCCCCGCGGCGCGCAAAGCTCGGACACCGAGCCCCAGGCGAGCGGCTCCACCTCCAGCGCCGCGCCCTGGTGGACCGAGGCGGGGTCGATGGGCACGTCGAACCGCCGCGGGTCCGCGATCTCGGGGGTCATGCCCGAGGCCGCGATCGCACCCGCCAGCCGATCCGCCGCGTTGCGGGTGACGACGAGGCGGCGGCGGACCCGGGCGGGGTTGCGCAGCGCATCCTCGACCGCGTGGAGGCCGAACAGCCACAGGCCCTCGCCCCCCTCGCGGCGGGCGCGTTCCTTGTCGATCACCCAGGCGGGCTTCTTGGGGCTCTGCTCGCTCATCCCCGCCCCCTACCCGATCCGGGCCCCGGCCGCATCCCAATTCGCTGTTGACGCCGCCCGGGCCGCCCCCTATTGACCCCCCGTCACCTGCGGCAAACCCGTGTGGAGGGGTGGCAGAGCGGTCAAATGCAACGGACTGTAAATCCGTCCCGGAAACGGTTCGCTGGTTCGAATCCAGCCCCCTCCACCAGCCCGTGGCCCCCCTGTCCCATCGCGGTTGCCCGCCGCATCCCAACCCTCTAGCGTCAACGGGTCGGGCGTGCGCCGATGATCTGACGGGGGAACAGGAGATGGCGGGGCTGGAGTTTCTGGAGGTTGCGAACGTCTCGCTTCAGAAGGGGGGGATGCTTGCGCTTGCGCGGCTCGGGTACCGGACGCTCGGCACCCTGAATGCGGCGCGCGACAATGCGGTGC
>JANNOT010000258.1:0-2035 GCA_031399375.1 Paraoceanicella sp. | reverse complement strand
GCCCAGGCCCCGACGGGCGAGGTGCTGATGATGGCATGGATGAATGCGGCGGCACTCGCGCAGACGCTCGCGACGGGCGAGGTGACCTACTGGTCCCGCTCGCGCGCCCAATTCTGGCGCAAGGGGGCGACGTCGGGCCATGTCCAGCGCCTGATCGAGCTGCGGGTGGATTGCGACCGGGACTGCCTCCTCCTGATCGTCGAGCAAACCGGCCCGGCCTGCCACACGGATCGGCGAACCTGCTTCTTCACGGCCGTGCGCGACGGGGTGGAGGTCGCGCTCATGGCTCCCCAAACCCAAGCGACCGCCTGATCTCGGCGGCGCTCACCCCCTCGGCGCGCAGCGTGGCGAGCGCGCGGGCATCGTCGCGCTTGGCGAGCCTGCGACCGGCGTCGTCGCGGATCAGCCGGTGGTGATGCCACACGGGTTCCGGCAGCCCCAGCACCGCCTGGAGCAGGCGGTGGAGCGGCGTGGCAGGCCAGAGGTCGGCGCCCCGGACCACGTCGGTGATCCCCTGGTGCGCATCGTCCACGATGACGGCGAGGTGATAGGCCGCCATGCCGATGTCCCGCCGCGCGAGGATGACGTCGCCGAGGCCGCGGCTGAGCGCGGCGGCATCGACCGCGTGGCGCCCGGGATGCAGGGGCCCGGTCTCGGTGAACCCGAGCGCCCCCGTGGCCGCGAGCGCCCGGTCGAGGTCGAGGCGCACAGCCTCACCCGGGGCCATCCCCGCCATGGCACGGCCGCGGCAGGTGCCGGGATAGACCAGCCCCGCCGCCCCCTCCTGCGGGGCGGACAGGGCGGCGCGGATGTCGCCCCGGGTGCAGCGGCAGGGATAGGTCAGCCCCAGGGCCGATAGCCGGTCGAGCGCCGCCGCGTACCGCGCGCCCTGTTCGGATTGCCGCAGGACCGGTGCGGGCCAGCGCAGCCCGAGCCAGGCGAGATCATCGTAGATCGCCGCTTCATGCTCCGCCCGACAGCGGCTGCGGTCGGTATCCTCGATGCGCAGCAGGAACGTCCCCCCGGCCTCCTGCGCGAGCCTGGCACCGGTCAGGGCGGAGAATGCGTGGCCGAGATGCAGCCGCCCGGTGGGCGAGGGGGCAAAGCGGGTGCGCACCCCGCCTCAGCGCTTCTGCAGGACGTAGACCACCGAGTTCATCCCGATCCCGGGCAGATGGGGTCCGGTCTCGCGGCCGAGCACGCTGACCGATCCGCAGTCGGTCCATTCGCGGACCCGCCCCTCGAACGCCGGATCGCCGAGCGTCCGGTCGTTGAGCGAAAAGACAAAGCAGCCGCCGGGGCCGAGCGCGCGCAGAACCGCGTCGATCAGGCCGGGCGGGGCGTGACCCGGCCCGAGCACCCCTACCGCCGCCGCATGGGCGTAGGTACCGGGCGCGAAGGGTTCGGCCATCACCTCGTCAAGGCGAAGCGCGCGGTAGACGTTGCGCGCGCGGGCCTGCGCGAGCATGGCCTCCGACACGTCGGTCCCGTCGATGGCGGTGAAGCCCGCATCGCGGAACGCGGCACCCGACAGGCCGGTACCGCAGCCGATGTCGATCATCGGTGCGGTCAGGTCGGTGGCAGCGGCGGCAAGCGCTGCCGCGCACCGCGCGGGCGCGGCATACCCGCTCTCGCCGATCTCGCGGTCGTAGCTTTCCGCCCAGTCGGCGTAGAACGCCCGCGTCGCCCCGGGCGCCGTCATGTCGTAGACCCGCTGCAGAAACCGCATCGGCACGTCGCGCCCCCCGAATGCCTCCGATCGACGATAGCGGGGTTCACGAACCGGTCAAATGCCGATCTGGTCGAGCCAGCCCCGCCAGTCCGCCTTGGCCCGGGCGGTGTAGCCCTGTGCGCGGTCGCGCTTGCCCCGCCGCCCGCCGCGGGCCGCCCCGAGCGGGGGAAAGAGCCCGAAGTTCACGTTCATCGGCTGAAAGCTCGCAGCCTCGGCCCCGCCGGTGATGTGCGCGAGCAGGGCGCCGGTTGCGGTGGTGGCGGGCGGGGGCGGGATGTCGCGCCCCAGCGCGTCCGCCGCGGC
>JANNOT010000241.1:0-5226 GCA_031399375.1 Paraoceanicella sp. | reverse complement strand
GGCCCACGGGTCGGGCCGTCCGCGGACGAGGTCACGGCGGCGCAGGACATGACGCCGGAGGCCCGCCAGACGATGATCCGCGGCATGGTGGACGGGCTCGCCACGCGGCTCGCCGGCGAGGGCGGCACGCCGGACGAGTGGGCCCGGCTGATCCGGGCGCTCGGCGTCCTGGGCGAGCGGGACCGCGCCCGCGCGATCTGGGGCGAGGCACAGCAGGTGTTCGCCGCCACACCCGGCGCAGTGGCGGAGATCCGCGCCGCGGCCGTGGACGCAGGGGTGGCGCAGTGACGACGGTCCATGAGGACGCGGCGGTCTTCCACGCCGGGCTGCCGCGCGAGGGGGGGCTCTTGGGCCTCGATCTCGGCGAGAAGACCATCGGGCTTGCCGTCTCTGACACGCGCCGATCGGTGGCAAGCCCGCTCTCCACCCTCCGGCGGACTCGGTTCACCGCCGATGCCCAGGCGCTGCTGGCGGTGGCCGATGCGCGGCGGCTGGTGGCCCTGGTGCTCGGGCTGCCGCGCAACATGGACGGGACCGAGGGGCCGCGCTGCCAGTCCACGCGCGCCTTTGCCCGCAACCTGGTGCGCCTGACCGCACTGCCGATCCTGCTCTGGGACGAACGGCTCAGCACCGTGGCCGCAGAGCGGATGCTGATCGCCGCGGACGCCTCGCGCGCAAAGCGCGCCGAGGTGATCGACCATGTCGCGGCCTCCTACATCCTCGACGGCGCGCTTGCGCGGCTCGCCGTGCTCGACCGGGCAGGTGCGGCATGACGGACCCTGTCTGGGCGCGCGACGAGATCGAGAGCCCCTGCGTGAAGATCTGCGTGGTCCATCCCGGCGCCCGAATCTGCGTCGGGTGCCACCGCACGCTCGACGAGATCGCGGACTGGTCCCGAATGACGCCCGAGGCGCGGCGGGATGTGATCGACGCGCTTCCCGCCCGTGCGGCCGCGTTCCGCGACCCCGCGCACCGGTCGTCGCGTCGCCGTCGCGGGGGCTGAGCGCTCAAGCGATCAGCGCGAGCCAGTCGTCCTCCGTCAGGACCGCGACCCCGAGCGCCTCCGCCTCGGCGAGCTTCGATCCCGCCCCGGGACCCGCCACGACATAGTCGGTCTTTCTCGACACTGACCCCGCGACCTTGGCCCCCAGGGCCTCGGCGCGCGCCTTTGCCTCGGCCCGCGTCATCCGGTTCAGGGTACCGGTGAAGACGACCGTCTTGCCCGCAACCGCGCCCCCACCTCCGGCCGGGGCCGCGGCCGGTTCGACGTCGAGCGTCGCCACCAGCCGGTCGATGGCCGCGCGCGCCATAGGATCGGCGAAGGCCTCGGCGAGCGCATCGGCCAGCACCGGTCCGACCCCGTCGATGGACATGAGCCCGTCGCGGTCTGCGCCATCGCCCGTCATCGCCGCCCGGAACGCATCCCACGTGCCGTAATGGCGGGCGAGCAGGGCGGCGGTGCTTTCGCCCACATGGCGCAGACCGAGACCGAAGATCAGGCGGGCAAGCGGGATATGCCGTCGCGCCTCGATGGCCGCGAAGAGATTCCCGGCCGACCGCTCGCCCCAGCCGTCGAGCGTGCGCACCTGGGTCGCGCAGCCCGGCCCGTGGCGTGCGGCGAGGGTGAAGATATCGGCAGGCTCGCGGATCCAGCCCATGGCAAAGAACGCCTCGACCTGCTTGGTCCCCAGCCCCTCGATGTCGAAGGCCCCGCGCGAGACGAGATGGCGCAGCCGCTCGACCGCCTGGGCCGGGCAGGCGAGCCCGTTGGTGCAGCGGCGCACCGCCTCGCCCGCCTCGCGCACCGCATGCCCGCCGCAATCGGGGCAGGCCTGGGGAAAGGCGTAGGGGATCGCCTCCGGCGGGCGGCGGGCGATGTCCACATCCTTGACCTTCGGGATCACGTCGCCTGCGCGGTAGACGGTCACCCAGTCGCCCACGCGGATGTCCCTGCCGCCGCGGATCGGCTGCCCGTCGCCCCCGATGCCCGCAACGTAATCCTCGTTGTGCAGGGTGGCCGATGACACGACCACCCCCCCTACCGTGACCGGGGCGAGGCGGGCGACGGGTGAGAGCGCGCCCGTGCGCCCCACCTGGATCTCGATCCCGAGCACCTGGGTCACCGCCTCTGCGGCCGCGAACTTGTGCGCAATCGCCCAGCGGGGTGTGCTCGTTCGCAGGCCGAGCCGGGCCTGGAGGTCGAGGCGGTCGACTTTGTAGACCACGCCGTCGATGTCGTAACCAAGCGTGGCCCGCAGAGCGACCAGATGGCGGTAATGTGCGAGCAGTTCGGCCGGACCGTCGCAACGCGCGGTCCCGGCATTCACCGGCAGGCCGAGCGCCCGCAGCCGCTCCAGTGCGCCCCATTGCGTGTCCGCGAGCGGGGCGGAGGTCTCGCCCCAGGCATAGGCGAAGAAGCGCAGCGGGCGGGTGGCGGTGATGGCGGCGTCGAGCTGGCGCAGCGCACCCGCCGCGGCATTGCGCGGATTGGCAAACACCTTGCCCCCGCCCGCGGCTGCGCGGGCGTTCATCGCGGCGAAATCGTCGTGGCGCATGTAGACCTCGCCCCGCACCTCGAGGATGTCGGGGGCCTCGGCCAGCCGCTGGGGGATGTCGGCGACCTTGCGGGCATTGGCCGTGACCGCCTCGCCCTCCTCTCCGTCGCCGCGGGTGGCGGCCAGGACCAGCGCCCCGCCCTCGTAGCGCAGGCTGAGCGAGAGGCCGTCGATCTTGGGCTCGGCCGTATACGCAAGCGGCGCATCGGCGGCCAGGCCCAGAAACCGACGGACGCGGGTGTCGAACTCCTCGATCTCGCTTTCCGCGAAGGCGTTCTCGAGGCTGAGCATCCGCATCCGGTGCCGGACCTTCGCAAAGCCGTCCGCCAGCGGGGCACCCACGCGCAGGGCGGGACTGTCGGGGCGGCGCAGCGCGGGAAACGCCGCCTCGATGGCCGCGTTGCGCCGACGCAGCGCGTCATAGTCGGCATCGCTGATATGGGGGGCGTCATCGCGGTGATAGGCGAGATCGGCATCGGCGATCAGTCCGGCCAGGCGGGCAAGTTCGTCGGCGGCGGCGCCCGGATCGGTCAGGTCCAAATCGGCCGTCTCTCCGCCGGTCGCGTCCCCGTCGGCCGGATCCACCGCTGCCGTCGCGTCCGAGCGTGCGCGCGCCGATCCGTCATCATCCTTCGCGGTCGCCTGGCCCTGCGCCGGTTCACGCACCACGTCCCGATCACGTTTGCCCGACATGCCGCCCTCACCCGGATAGGGGACAGTCTAGCGTCCCGATCCCGCGGGTCCAGCACCGGCACGGCGTCGGTCGGGGGGAGATATCGAGGGTCTGGCGGGGCTGCGCGTCTACCCCGTCCGGACCACCGATACCGGTTGCGACCCGACCATCGCCTGCCGCGCGGTGCAGGCGGCGGGTCAGCCCGCCATCTGCGAGACCGGCACCGGATCGCGCAGGACATAGCCGCGGCCCCAGACCGTCTCGATATAGTTCTCGCCATCGGTCGCCGTGGCAAGTTTCTTGCGCAGCTTGCAGATGAAGACGTCGATGATCTTCAACTCCGGCTCGTCCATGCCGCCGTAGAGATGGTTGAGAAACATCTCCTTGGTCAGGGTCGTGCCCTTTCTGAGCGAGAGCAGCTCGAGCATCTGGTATTCCTTGCCCGTGAGTGGCACGTGCTTGCCCGCGACCTCGACGGTTTTCGCGTCGAGGTTCACCCGGACGCGACCAGTCTCGATGATCGACTGGGCGTGGCCCTTCGACCGGCGCACGATCGCGTGGATGCGCGCCACTAGCTCGTCGCTGTTGAAGGGCTTTGTCATGTAATCGTCGGCCCCGATCCCGAAGCCCTTGATCTTGTTCTCCGTATCGTCGAGCCCCGACAGGATCAGGATCGGTGTGCTAATCTTTGACACGCGGAGCTGGCGCAGAACCTCGTAGCCCGTCATGTCGGGCAGGTTGAGGTCGAGGAGGATCAGGTCGTAGTCGTAGAGGCGAGCAAGGTCGATCCCCTCCTCGCCCAGATCGGTCGTGTAGACGTTCAGGTTCGCCTTGCTGAGCATCATCTCGATGCTCCGCGATGTCGTTGGGTCATCCTCGACCAGTAGCACGCGCATCTCAATCTCTCCTGCGTCGGTCTCCCCACCTACGGTTAACGACAATGGCCGCACAGTCATTAACACAGGGTTACCAACCTTCCCCCCGCATGATTTTTCATCCGGGGGGGAATAGCAATGGTGCGCGTCAGCGGAACATCTGCATGGACGTCACCCGCAGGGCGCGTGTCCCGTGCTTGGCCACGGCATCGCGCCAGGATTGCAGTTCTTCCGGAGACAGATTGTAGCGCGTGCATGCCTCGTCGGGCGAGATCAACCCGCCGTTCACCGCCGCGACGACCGCCGCCTTGCGCCGCGCGACCCATCGCTTGGTATCGGCCGGCGGAAGATCCGCGCGACTGATGACTTCGCCGTTCAGACCCGTCGCGAAAACGGGCCCGTTCACCTTCTTGATGTACATGGCACCCCACCATCGTCCTTCACTTCACCCACGCAAAACGTTATTCGAAAGCTCTTAATCGGCGATGAAACCACCGTGGATAACTTGTCCGTACAACTGAACTCCCGAGCAATTTGAGGGGATTGCGATGCGCGTTTTGCCCGATTTGGCCCCCCTCAACGGTCTTGGCTTCGCAAAGCCGCCCGAGGCGACCCGGGTCGTCGTCGCCATGTCCGGCGGGGTTGACAGTTCGGTCGCAGCCGCGCTGCTGAAGCGCCAGGGGTATGACGTCGTCGGCGTCACCCTCCAGCTCTACGATCACGGGGCCGCCACGGCGCGAAAGGGTGCGTGCTGTGCGGGGCAGGACATCTACGACGCCGCCCGCGTCGCCGAGCGCATCGGGGCGCCGCATTATGTGCTCGACTACGAATCTCAGTTCCGCGATGCGGTGGTGGAGGATTTCGCAGACACCTACCTGTCGGGCGCGACGCCGATCCCCTGCGTGCGCTGCAACCAGCGGGTGAAGTTCCGCGACCTGATGGGCATGGCCCGCGACCTGGGGGCCGATTGCATGGCAACCGGGCACTATGTCCGGCGCATCCCCGGGCCGCGGGGGCCGGAGCTGCACCGGGCGGCGGACCCGGGGCGCGACCAGTCCTATTTCCTTTTCGCGACGACGCCGGATCAGCTCGATTTTCTGCGCTTTCCGCTGGGTCATCTTGC
>JANNOT010000217.1:0-3994 GCA_031399375.1 Paraoceanicella sp. | reverse complement strand
ACCCAGGCGATGATCCGCGCGGGGCTGGAGGCGGCGGGGGACCGGGTCCATGCCTATACCTCGCCCCATCTCGCCCAGTTCCACGAGCGCATCCGCCTTGCGGGCACCCTGATCGAGGAACCGGCGCTGGAGGCGCTTCTGGCGCGGTGCGAGGCGGCGAACGGGCCCGAGCCGATCACGTATTTCGAGATCACGACCTGTGCGGCATTCCTCGCCATGGCCGAAACCCCGGCGGAATGGACGCTGCTGGAGGTCGGGCTGGGCGGCAGGCTCGATGCCACCAATGTCGTGGACCGCCCGGCGCTGACCGTCATCACCCCGGTCGATTTCGACCACCAGCAGTACCTGGGCGACACCATCGCCCTGATCGCGGGCGAGAAGGCGGGCATCCTGAAGCGCGGGGTGACCTGCATCGTCGGACCCCAGCATGACGAGGGGCTGGCGGTGATCCGCGCCCGGGCGGCACGGCTGGGCGCGCCGCTCAGGGTCTGGGGCGAGGACTGGATGGCGCGCGAGGAGCGCGGGGGGATGGTCTACGAGGACGACGGCGGGCTGCTCGACCTGCCCCTGCCCCGGCTGATCGGGCCGCACCAGGTCATCAATGCGGGGGCCGCGATCGCCGCGCTGCGCACGCTCGGGCGCGGCGATGCCGAGGCGGCGGTACGCCGCGCCGACTGGCCTGCCCGGATGCAGCGCCTGCGTCAGGGGCCGCTGGTGGACGCCGCGGGATCGCTGGAGCTATGGCTCGACGGCGGGCACAACCCGTCGGCGGGGCAGGCGCTCGCCGCCGTGCTGGCCGGGATGGTCCCCCGCCCGACCCATGCGGTCTGCGGCATGCTCGACACCAAGGATATCCGCGGCTTCCTGCGGCCGCTCGCGCCACATCTTCGGAGCCTGATGGGGGTGAGCATCCCCGAGGCGACCGCGACCCTGCCCGCCGACCGCACGGTAGCCGCCGCACGGGCGGAGGGGATCGTGGCCGAGGAATCACCGTCGGTCCAGGCTGCCGTCGCCGCCATCCGGGCGGCCGAGCCTGCCGCGCGGGTGCTCATCTGCGGCTCGCTCTATCTTGCGGGCTCCATCCTGCGCGAGAATGCCTGACGGGCCGCCGCTGGGCGACTACTGGGCCGTCAGAGCGACGAGCGGATCCAGGCGTCGAGCGTCGATTTCGGCGCGGCACCTGCGCGGTTCGACACGACCTTGCCGTCCTTGAACATGAAGAGCGCGGGGATGCCCCGCACGCCCAGCTTGGACGGCGTATCGGGGTTTTCGTCCACGTTGACCTTCGCGATCTTGATCCGGTCGCCGTATTCGGCCGCAAGCTCGTCCAGCGCGGGGGCGATCATGCGGCAGGGGCCGCACCATTCGGCCCAGAAATCGACCAGCACCGGGGTGGAGTACTGCAAGACCTCGGCATCGAAGTTCGCATCCGTCACCTTGACGGTCAGGCTTTCGGCGCTTGCGGGCATGGGGATCTCCTGATCCGGCGGGGAGTCGGCCTGGCCGACACTGGGCGACGAAGGTAGGGACGCCGTCCCGGGGGGTCAAGATGTGGGGGTCGCCCGCGCGAAGGCCCCGAGGACGAGGTCCCGCGGCAGGACCATAAGGCACGGACCCGCCGTCCAGAGCAGGCTGACGCTGACGGTCCGGCCGGGATAGATCGTCTCGAGCGCGCGCTGGTAGGCGCCCATCTGGCGCAGGATCCCCTCGGGCACTGCCTCCGGCCCGTCCGGGATCCGCCGGTTGCTCTTGAGATCGAGCGCGCGGATCTCGGCCTGCGTCACGACCAGCCGGTCGAGCCGCCCCTCGATCCCCGCCGCGGCGAAGGGGACCTCGCAAAGGCTGTCGGGCGCGAAGAACCCGGCGGCCGCGGGCAGGGCGAGCACGCCGAGCGCCTCGTCCAGCAGCACGGGGTCCGCCCCCGCCTGGGCGAGGAGCCGGGCACCGAGCGCGCGCCGGGCCGGCTCGGGCACCTCGGGCAGCCGCTCGAGCAGGAGGTGGAGCGCGACCCCCCGCGCCTTCGCCGTCGCCTCGTCATCGCCCATGTCGCCCGGGAGCGCGTGCGGCCCGCCGAGGGCGCTGGGATTGACCGGAGGGGTGCGCACCGGCCCCGCCCCCGGCGGCGCATGCATCCAGGCGGGCAGTGCTCCGGCGGCGGACGTGGCGGGCGGCGGTCCCGCGACGGGATCGGTACCGAGCCCGGTATCGAGCACGAGACGGGGGCCGGGCAGCCCCCCGGGCGCCGTATCCGCCGTGGCGCCAAGCGTGATCATCGCCAGCTCGACGGCACGGTGCCAGCTCGTGTCGTAGCCCTTCTCCGCACCGCCCCCGCAGACGATCAGCAGCGATTCGGCGCGCGTCAGTGCGACATAGAGCAACCGGTCGCGCTCCTCGGTCAGGGCCACGCCACGGGCGTGCTTGGCCGACGCGACCACCGCGGGATCGCTGGCGGCGGGACCTGACCAGATCCCCACGCCGTCCAGCGGGATGACCGGTCCATCCTGTGGGGGGCGGCGGGGACCGGTATCAGGCAGGATGACCACCGGCGCCTCCAGTCCCTTGGCCCCGTGGATCGTCATTACGCGCACCAGGTCGCGCCCGCGGTCCATCTCGCGCTTGACCGCGATGTCCGCGGCGTCGATCCAGTCGAGAAATCCCGCAATGGTCGGGACCGCGCGGCCTTCATAGGCGATCGCCTGGTCCAGGAGTTCGTCGATCGCCTCCTCCGCCTCCGCGCCCAGCCGGGCGAGCAGCGCGCGCCGCCCGCCATGCCGGATCAGGATGCGGTCGAGCATCTCGTAGGGCCTGAGATAATCGGCCATGTCGCGCAGATCGGTCAGGACCGCGGCCACACCGGGCGGGCCGCTTTCGCGCAGCACCTGCCAGAGCAGCCGTTTGCCCCGCCCATGGGCGAGGGCAAAGAGCGCGTCCTCGTCCAGCCCGAAGATGGGGCTGCGCAGCGCGCAGGCGAGCGAGAGGTCATCCTCGGGGACCGCGAGAAACCGCAGGATCGCGAGCAGGTCCTGCACCGCCAGTTCCTGGGTCAGGTCCATGCGGTCCGATCCCGCGACCGGGACCCCGCGCCGCTTCAGCGCGCTCAGCACGGCCCGGGCGATCTTGTCGCGCTTCTGGACCAGGATCAGGATGTCGCCGGGCCGGACTGCGCGCGGCCCGTCCGGGCCGGGAATGGCCCGCCCGCGGGCGAGCCAGTCCGCGATCTCGCCCGCGATGGCGCGGGCGAGGACGAGCGCCGGATCCTCCGCCAGCGGCTGGTCGCGCGGATCGTCCCAGGGCGGGGCGTCCGGCGCCGGTCCCTTGGGCAGATAGGGCCAGAGCTCGACCCGCCCCGGCCGCCGGTCGAAGAACGCCGTGTGGCTGACCGGCGTCCCGGCCTGCACCGCGGCACCGCGGCGTCCGGCAAAGACCGCATCGACCAGTGCCAGGATCGGCGGGGCCGAGCGGAACGAATGGGTCAGCGCGCCGCGGGCGAGCGGCTGGCCGATCGCTGCGAGGTGGCGGTCGAACATGTCGCGCATCTGGGCGAACCGGGCCGGGTCGGCGCCCTGGAACGAATAGATCGACTGCTTTTCGTCCCCCACGACAAAGAGGGTCCGGGGCCGGTCGCGGCGACCGTCGTCCTGGAACAGCGCGCCCACCAGCGCCGCGATTACCTCCCATTGCCGGGGCGAGGTGTCCTGCGCCTCGTCCACGAGGATATGGTCGAGACCCTGGTCGAGCTTCCACATCACCCAGGCCGCCATGTCGGCGTGCTCGAGCAGGTCCGCCGCCCGCCCGATCAGGTCGTCGAAGTCGAGCAGCCCCGCCGCGTCCTTTGCCGCCTCGTACCCGTCGATGAGCCCGCGGGCGAAGCGGTGCAGGATTGCCGTGCGGTCCAGCACCTCGCGCAGGAGCCGACGGTTGCGGAGGTCCAGCAGCGCAGCACCCAGCGCGGGGATCAGCGTCGCGAGCCCGGGTTCGGCAGCAATTGCAGCGC
>JANNOT010000183.1:0-1927 GCA_031399375.1 Paraoceanicella sp. | reverse complement strand
TGCTCGTGCGGGGCACCGAACGCACGCTCGCGGCCGAGGACGAGCGGGCCCGCGCCACCTTCAGCACACGGCTGCTCGAGGAGGCGCAGAAATCCGCGGCGATCCGGGAGCTGATGCTGCGCGAGCTCAATCACCGGGTGAAGAACAGCCTCCAGATGGTCAATTCGCTCGTCCGCCTCCAGGCCAAGCGGCCCGAGGGGCCGGACCTCGCCGCGATCAGCGCCCGGGTGCACGCCATCGCCGAAATCCACGACCTGCTGCACGAATCGCCGGATTCGCTGACGGTGGACCTTGCCGCCCTTCTGCGCGCGATCTGCGCCAGCGACGCGATCGCCCCCCCGGGGACCAAGGTCGTGCTGCGATGCGACGCACCCGCGACGGTCTGGATCGGCGCGGATCGCGCGACGCCGCTCGCGCTCTGCGTGATCGAGCTGATCTCGAACGCGACCAAGCACGCCTTCGGGCCCGAGGGCGGGGCGATCCGGGTCACCCTCACGCCGGGCGCGGGGTCCTGCCGCCTGACCATCGCCGATACCGGCCGCGGCCTGCCCGATGTGCCCGGCCGCGAATCGGGCCTGCGCATCGTCAGCATGTTCGTCAGCCGGATCGGCGCCACGATGGACATCGAACGCGGAGGCGGTACCCGTTTCGTGATCGACATTCCCGCGCGGGCGCAGCCAGAGATGTCCGACACCGTGTAATCGCGCGGTAATCGCGCTGGAACTGCTCCGGTAGCCCCGCGTTCTCCTGACATCACGGCATATCAGGAGGCTATCATGGACACGACACAGCTGATTGTGGTTCTCGCGTTGACGACCCTGCTGGGTTTCCTCGCGTTTTCGATTGTCGGAGCCTGGCGGGCGAGCAAGCAGGCCAAGGACGACACGGGCGCGCCGTCCACCCTTGCGGCCGATGTGCCCGACAGCCGCTGATTGCAGCGCGTAAACCGCGCGGAAGGCATCGGCGGGCGACCCTCTCCCCCGGGAGAATCACGGGGGGGTGGGTCGTGGGTGGGATCGTCGATAGGGGGTTCAGCCGCCGGGCGGCGCTTTCGGCACTCGGCGGGCTTGTCTGCGCTGCGTGCGCGGCGCCGGTCGTGCCGCAACCTCTCCCGCCCGGTCCTTCGCGGGCAGCGCCGCCGCCGCCGGTCCCCCCACCCTATGCCGACCAGCTTGCGGCGCTCGGGATCGGGTGGGTCCCGCCGCGTCACGGCAAGGCAGTTCTCGTGAACATCCCGAGCTTCGACGTGATCGCCTTCGCCGATGGCGCGCCGGTGCTGGTCAGCCGTGCGATCGTCGGTGCCCCGCCGACCCCGACCCCCGTGGGGCACCGGGTCTCGGGCGTGGTCCGGTTCCGCCCCCACCTGGCGCCCGACGCCGCGGATGGTGCGTGCGGGTCTTTACGCCGATTACGTCCGGCGTCCGGGTCCCGACAATCCGCTGGGCCTCGCGGCCATCCGGTTCGACGACGGGGGAGAGATCTACCTGCACGGCACCAATCGGCCCCACCTCTTCGCCCAGGACCACCGCGCCCTGTCGGCGGGGTGTGTGCGGGTGGAGCGGATCGAGGCGCTTGTCGCCTTTGTGCTCGACTGGTCGATTGTTGACGTCCAGGCGGCGATGGCGGGTGAACGGACCTTCGATGCGCCGACCGCGGGAGTGCCGATCCGGCTGGGGTATCACACCACATTCCTCAGCCCCGGGGCCGACCCGCGGCAGCATGAGGACATCTACCGCCTCGGGTGACCCCGCACCCGTCCGGCCCCTTTCTTGAGATGGCTGCGCTTTTGCGGTACTGTCGGGTGAATGAGCCGCGGCGATCGTGGCCATCTCCTGGGAGGACAAGGTTCTGAACGATAGCCAGACGGCAGGGATCCCGACCCGCGCAGCAACGGCGGCAGGGACGGCGACAGCGGAGACGGCGGCAG
>JANNOT010000365.1:0-6047 GCA_031399375.1 Paraoceanicella sp. | reverse complement strand
GGCGGAGGAGAACGACCCCGATGCGCTCCTGACCGCGCTGAAGGCGGGCGATCACTACGCAAGCCAGGGTCCCGGGATCCACATGCTCGAGATCGAGCCAAATGCCGTCGAGGTCGAATGCACCGCCTCCGCCGCGGTGATTGTCCAGGGCCAGGGCACCGCAGCCATTGCCGTGCACGGCCATTCGATGACCCGCGCCCGCGTGCCGCTGGACCGGCTGGGGGCCTCGCCCTGGCTTCGTGTCACGGTGGTGGACCGGGCCGGCAGGCGGGCCTGGACCAACCCCGTCTGGCGGGACTGACCCCGGCCCGCGCCTCACCCCATGCGGTTGGTCGGGTTCCCGATGATCGAGAGGAACTCCTTGCGCGTGCGCGTATCCTCGCGGAACACGCCGAGCATCTTCGATGTCACCATTGACACGCCGTGCTTGTGTACCCCGCGGGTGGACATGCAGTGATGCTCGCCCTCCAGCACCACGGCGACGCCGAGCGGCTTGAGCACGTCGAAAAGCGTGCCCGCGATCTGCGCCGTCATCTTCTCTTGCACCTGCAGGCGCTTGGCAAAGGCATCGACGAGCCGCGCGAGCTTCGAGATCCCCACGACCCGGTCGGTGGGGATGTAGCCGACATGGGCCTTGCCGATGATCGGCGCCATGTGATGCTCGCAGTAGCTTTCGAACCGGATGTCGCGCAGGACGACCATCTCGTCATATCCCTCGACCTCCTCGAAGGTGCGCTGGAGCATGGCGGCGGGGTCCTCGCCATAGCCCTTGAACCAGTCGCCATAGGCGCGTGCGACCCGGGCAGGCGTGTCGATCAGCCCCTCGCGCCGCGGATCGTCGCCCGCCCAGCGCAGGAGCGTGCGGACGGCCGCTTCGGCCTCCTCACGCGTCGGGCGGGGCATCGGGGCGGGGTCGCGCTCGGTCGCGAATTCGGGATCGTGGATGTTCATGGGCAGGCTCCCCCCTGGTCTCGACCGGGGCCGGAGGGCCCAGGTCTCGCGGCTGTGGTCGCGTTAACGAGTGGTATACGTAAGCCGTGCGCCGATGGATCGCTGCTCAACCCAAATACCGGAGCCTAGCCTCCGACGGCGTCGAGCGCACCCAACAGATCCGCGATCAGGTCGCGCGGATCCTCGAGCCCGACCGAAAGCCGCACCATCCCGTCGCCGATCCCCAGATGCGCCCGCGCCTCGACGCTCAGGCGCTGATGTGTGGTGGTCGCGGGGTGGGTGACGAGGCTTTTGGCATCGCCAAGATTGTTGGAGATCAGGATCAGGCCGAGCGCGTTCAGGAACCGGAACGCCCCCGCCTTGCCCCCCGCGATGTCGAGCGCGAGCATGGTGCCCCCTGCCGTCATCTGCCGCATGGCGAGCGCGTGCTGCGGGTGGTCGGCCCGACCGGGAAAGATCACCCGCGCCAGCGCCGGGTGCCCCGCCACGGCATCGGCGATGCGCGCGGCGCTGTCGGCCTGGGCACGGCAGCGCAGGTCGAGCGTCTCCATCCCCTTCAACATCACCCAGGCGTTGAACGGGCTCATCGAGCCGCCGGTATGCTTGAGATAGGGCTCCACGTCCTCGCGGATAAACTTCTCGGTCCCCAGGATCACGCCGCCGAGACACCGGCCCTGTCCGTCGATATGCTTGGTCGCCGAATAGACGATGACATCGGCGCCGAGATCGAGACTGCGCTGGAAGATCGGCGTGGCAAAGACGTTGTCCACCACGACCCGGGCGCCGACCGCGTGGGCGATCTCGGCCACCGCGGGGATATCGATCACCTCGAGCGTCGGGTTCGAGAGCGCCTCGAAGAACACGAGCTTCGTGCCCGGGCGCACCGCGGCGCGCCACTGGTCGAGATCGGTGCCGTCCACCAGCGTGACCTCGACGCCGAAGCGGGGCAGCAGCGTCTCGACGATGTAGAGGCAGGACCCGAAGAGGGCGCGCGCCGACACGATGTGGTCCCCCGCGCGAAGCTGGCAGAAGAGCGCGGCATTGACCGCCGCCATGCCCGTCGCCGTCGCAAACGCATCGGCCGCCCCCTCAAGCGCCGCGATCCGGTCCTCGAACATCCGCACGGTCGGATTGGCGTAGCGCGAATAGATGAACCCCTCGTCCGCAATCTCGCCCTTGAACCGCGCCTCGGCGGTCTCGGGGTCTGGGTAGACGTAGCCCTGGGTCAGGAAGATCGCCTCGGACGTCTCGCCGAACTGGCTGCGCCGGGTCCCGGCATGGACAAGCGTGGTGCGGGTATTCCAGCCTTGGCGCATGGCCACTCCAACAAAAAGCCCCGACCGGGACGCGATCGGGGCTCTGGATGCCTCGACCTCTTTAGCGGCTTGTTTTACGTGGCCCGCAATCCGGTCATCCAAATCGCCACGATTTTTGCGCATACGCGCTCTGTGCGCGCGGCGCAAGGGGGCGGTGCCGCCCGGGCCGACTGCGCAGGGCCGCCGCAGGGGCACCGGCGCGGTGCGCTCACGATCGTGCCGCCCTGTCCGGAGGATTTGCCGAACAGGCCCGCCCGCGGCGACAGGGCGCCATGACCATCCGCGCACGGCCCCGCGAGGCTGCATCAGCGGGGGCCAGTCAGGATCAGTCGGGGACGTTGTCGATGCCGGATGCGCCGAGGGGGTGGCAGCGTGCGAGGCGGCGGAGCGTCAGCGCGCCCCCGCGCCGGGCGCCGTGCCGGGCCAGCGCCTCAAGCGCATAGGCCGAGCAGGTCGGCTGGAACCGGCAATGGTGCCCGATCCAGGGCGACAGAAGCAGACGGTAAGCCCGGATGGGCAGGCTGAGGACAAAGGCCCCGGCCGTCATGGCGCTGGGGGACGGGACCGGTGGGCGCGGGCAAGGGCCGCCTCCAGATCCGCGAGCAGGGCGGGGAAGGGACGCGCGGCCGTCGCCTCTGCCCGGCCGATCAGGACGTAATCCCAACCTGCGCGGGCCTGGCCGGGCAAGACCATCCGGGCCGCTTCGCGCAGACGGCGCTTGGCCCGGTTGCGCGCGACGGCATTGCCGACCTTCTTGGAACAGGTGAACCCGACCCGGTGCGGCGCATCCGCATCCTCGTCGCGCGCCCGGGCCTGGAGGATGAAGCCCGGTGCGTTCTGGCGCAGCGCCCGGGAGGCCGCGATAAAGTCGCGCCGCCGGGTAAGCGTCGCGATCCCCATGGGCAGATCAGGCCGACAGGCGCTTGCGGCCCACCGAGCGACGCCGGGCCAGCACCGCGCGACCGTTCTTCGTGGCCATCCGGGCGCGAAAGCCGTGCCGTCGCGCGCGGACGAGCTTGCTCGGCTGATATGTGCGCTTCATGTTCGTCGCTCCTGCGTATCCGTCGCCACGCCCGGGGTCCCGCATCGACCCAACGCGGCCCGGCGGGAGGACCGGGGGCCCTTCAAATCCGAACCGCGGGATTAGCGGCTGGGACCCGCGCTGTCAATTCCCGTCCGGGACCCGGCACCGCACCCGGGGGATCGTGCACGCGCCATCCGATCACGGCCGCGTGCGCGGGCTGGGCGGCGGCACCCATCCGGGCCATACTTCCAGGCGAAGCCCCGCGTGGGGCCCGGACCGAACCGAGAGCCCCCCATGTCGCCTCCGAACCTGCGTCCGCTCCTGCGGTTCCTGCCCTTCGCGGTGCTCCTCGCAGCAGGGACCGGCGTCTGGATCGCGTTCGGCGATTCGCTTTCGCTCGATGCCTTGCGGGCCAATCGCGCAGCGCTTCTGGCCTGGTGTGTGGCCAACCCCGTCGCCGCGGCGGCGGCCTATGTGGCGTGCTACACCCTCGTCGTCACGCTGTCGCTTCCCGGCTCGCTCATCATGACGCTGGCGGGGGGCTTTCTCTTCGGACCGGTCCTCGCCACGCCCCTTGCCGTCATCGGCGCCACGCTGGGGGCGACGCTCCTGTTTGTCGCGGCGAAATCCGGGATCGGCGATGCGCTCCATGCCCGGGTCATGGCCCAGGCCGGGGGCGCGGGCATGCTCGTGCGGCTCGAGCGGGGGGTGCGGGAGAATGCGTTCAGCGTGCTCCTCCTCATGCGCCTGATGCCGGCGATCCCGTTCTTCGTGGCCAATCTCGCGCCAGCGTTCCTTGGCGTGCGACTGCGGACCTATGTGCTGACGACCTTCCTAGGGATCATTCCGGCAACGGCGGTCTATGCCTCGGTCGGGGCGGGGCTGGGCGAGGTGTTCGACCGCGGCGCGACCCCCGATCTCAGCCTGTTCGCCGAGCCTGCGATCCTCCTGCCGCTCCTGGGGCTCGCACTGCTCGCGGCCCTGCCCCTGCTCCTGCGCCTTGGGCGCGGCAGCGCGCCGTGAGCGCCCCGATCAGGGCCGATCTCTGCGTCATCGGCGGGGGGGCTGCGGGGCTGTCGGTGGCGGCGGGGGCGGCGCAGCTCGGCGCCAGGGTGGTGCTGATCGAACGCGGGCCGATGGGCGGCGAATGCCTCAACACCGGCTGCGTACCGTCCAAGGCGCTGCTGGCCGCGGCCCACATGGCCCATGCCCCGGCCCGGTCCGAAGCGTTCGGCGTCACCCTGGGGCCTGCCACGGTCGATCACGCCGCCGTCCGCGCCCATGTCCGCGGCGTGATCGACGGCATCGCACCCACGGATTCGGTCGAGCGGTTCGAAGGGCTGGGCGTCCGGGTGCTGCGCGCGGATGCCCGTTTCACCTCGCCCCGGACCATCGCCGCGGGCGATCATCTGATCGCGGCGGGCCACATGGTCATCGCGACCGGCTCTGTCCCGCGCATCCCCGCGCTGCCCGGGCTCGCCGGGCTCGCCGGGCTCGCCTATCTGACCCACGAGACGCTCTTCGACCTGCCGGCTCTGCCCAGCCATCTCCTGATCCTGGGCGGCGGACCCATCGGGATGGAGATGGCGCAGGCCCACGTCCGGCTTGGCGCACGGGTCACGGTGCTCGAGGCCGCCGAAATCCTCGCGCGCGAGGATAGGGAGGCGGCCGCGCTGGTGCGGGCCGCCCTGCGCGCCGACGGGGTGGAGCTTGTGGAGGGCGTGACCCTGGCCGCCGCCACACCGGCCCCCGGGGGCGTCGCGCTTGCGGCGAGCGACGGCCGGCGCTGGACCGGCACCCATGTGCTGGTCGCCGCCGGGCGGACGCCGCGGATCGAGGGGCTCGACCTTGCCGCAGCCGGGATCGACGCAGGGCCCGAGGGGATCCGCGTCGACCGGGGTCTGCGCACGACGAACCGCCGCGTGTTCGCCATCGGCGACGTGACCGGCCCGCCGCAATTCACCCACCGCGCGGGCTGGCAGGCGGGGCTCGTGATCCGTGCCGCGCTCTTCCGCCTGCCGGTCCGGGCCGACCGCACCCCCCTGCCCCGCATCACCTTCACCGATCCCGAGCTGGCCCAGATCGGTCCGACCGAGGCCGAGGCGCGGGCGCGCTGGGGGGCAGGCGTCGAGGTCCTGCGCTGGTCCTTCGACGAGATCGACCGGGCGCGGGCCGAGCGGCGCACCGAGGGGTTCGTGAAGCTGATGGTCCGCCGCGGCCGCCCCGTCGGCGCCACGGTCGTGGGCGCAGGCGCGGGCGACATCCTCCAGGGCCTCGGGCTGGCCATCGCGGCGCGGATGCCGATCGGAGCGCTCGCGGGGCAGATCGTCGCCTACCCGACGCGGGCAGAGATCGGCAAGCGCGCAGCGGGGCAGTACTACGTGCCCCGGCTTTTCCAGAGCCCGATCGTCAGGCAGGTCGTGCGCCTGCTGTCCTACATCTAGGCATTTGCAGCGAAATCGATCCATTCCGTGGCGCGGACCGCTAGGGCCATCGAAAAACCTGTGCTACATTACAGAATTATGACAGTGCGCGCGGTTGTCCTGACGATCCTCCTGGCCACCGCCGCTAGTGCAGCGGCCGCATCCCCCCCACTGCCCGAGATCACAACCGACCACGCCCGGGCCTGTCGGCATTACGTGAACCGCGCGATGTTCAAGCCGCGCGGGCCGCGGTCCGAGCTTGTCGTCCACTTGGCTGAATCCTGTGTCGCGGCGATCCGCAGCCTCGATCCCGGCGACCCCGCGGGTCCTGCC
>JANNOT010000161.1:0-4093 GCA_031399375.1 Paraoceanicella sp. | reverse complement strand
GCTAGAACCCGCCGGTCCGAGAGCGGAGCGCTGAGATGTCCGAGCCTTCCTCGCCCCAGATCTACCTGATCACCCCGCCCGGTCCGGAGCTCGGCAGCTTCCTGCCCCGGCTCGCCCGCCTGCTCGACGAGGTGCCCGTGGGGTGCCTGCGCCTCTCGACCGCGGGCATGGCAGAGGATGCCGTGCGCCGGGCGGCCGACAGCATCCGCGATGCGGCCCATGCCCGCGACGTCGCGGTCGTGATCGAGACGCATCTGATGCTCGTCGAGCCCCATGGCCTGGACGGGGTGCACCTGATGGACGCGACGCGCAGCGTGCGCACGGCGCGAAAGGCGCTCGGCCCCGACCGGATCGTCGGGGCCTGGTGCGGCGCGTCGCGCCATGCCGGGATGAACGCGGCCGAGATCGGGGTGGACTACGTCGCCCTCGGCCCCTTCGGGCAGGACGGGGCGCTGGGCCGCGGGGACCGGGCGGACCCCGATCTCGTCCGCTGGTGGGGCGAGATGATCGAGACGCCGGTGGTCGCCGAGGGGGCCCTGACGCCCGAGGCCGTCGCGGCCATGGGCGGCGGCGCCGATTTCCTGGGCCTGGGGCGCGAGATCTGGGACCATCCCGATGGCGAGGTTGCAGCGCTGCGGGGGTTTCTCACCCTGACCTGATCGTCCAGGCCACTCAGTCCGCAGGATGCGCCGCGCGGATTTCGGCCATGCCCGCGGCCACCGCCCGGCCGCAATGGGCGGCAAGCGCCTTTCGATCGGCGAACTCCGCAACAGGCACCGGCGGGTGGAACCGGACCACCGCGACCCCGCGCCGCGACAGGGTCACCACATCCCAGACATGCTTCCCGAACGGCATCGTCCCCCACCAGCCATAGAGCGCGTCCGGCAGCGCCCCCGGCGCATCGTAGGCCACGGTCACGGGCTGCACCCAGGTCCGCTCGCGCAGGCCCGGCGCATCGAATGCCCCGAAGAGCGAGGATTTGAACGGCAGCACCCGCAGCCCGTCGGTGCTCGTGCCCTCGGGGAAAAAGCACAGGAGCTCGCCCCGCGCGATCCGCTCGGCCATTTCGACCTGCTGGCGCTTGGCCTCGGTCGCCCGGCGCTCCACGAACATCGTGCCGGTCACGGCGGCGATGAACCCGATGGCGGGCCAGGCGCGCACCTCGGATTTCGCGACATAATTTACCCGCCCCGCCGCGAGCACCGCGAAGATGTCGATCCAGCTGATGTGATTGGCCACGATCGCGCCGCCCGTAACCATGCGCGTGCCCTCGACCCGCAGGCGCAGGCCGCACGCCGCGAGGCAGAGCCGCGCCCAGAGCCGCTGCACGCCGAAATGCGGCCGCCAGCCCGGCCCGCGGAAGAGCGCCTGGCACAGGGCATAGGTCGCCAAGAGGATCAGGGTCGCCAATGCGATCCCGGCGATCCTCAGCCCGCCGCCCGTCCGCGCGGCGAGGGTGGGCACGGGCAGCACCGGCGGCTCCGCCCCGTTCCAGGTCATGCCGTCCGCCCGTAATAGTCGCGGTAGCGCGCCTGCATGCGCCCCGTATCCATCACGAGGCACACGTCCACCGTGTTGAACGGCCGGTCCACCCACGCCCCGTCGCCCACGACCCCCCCGAGGCGCAGGTAGGCCTTGATGAGCGGGGGTATGGCCTGGAGCGCGCGCGGGCGGGCGACCGCGTCACGCGCGATGCGGTCCATGGGGACGCCATTGGGCGGGCGGACGCGGACGCGGATCTCCTCGGGCGCCAGATGCCAGTGGTAGAGATACGACAGCGGCTCGGCGAGCGGCAGCGGGTCCGCACCGTGAAAGCTCGCCGTGCCGAACAGGATCTCGATGCCGTTGCGGATGACATAGGCGCCAAGCGCGCTCCAGAGCAGATGCATGGCCAGCGAGCCGCGATAGGCCGGATGGACGCAGGAGCGGCCAAGCTCGACCGTCGGGCGCGGCGTCTCGATCAGCGGGGTCAGGTCGTATTCGCCCGCGCCGTAAAAGCCCGGGCCACGCCGCGCCACGTCGCCCCGCAGCAGCCGGTAGACGCCCACGACCCGGTCGAGCGGATCGGCGGGGCAGGCCGCCGTGTCGATCAGGATCAGGTGGTCGCAATGGGGGTCGAAGCGGTCGCGCTCCAGCCGCAGGTCGGCGTCCGCCGGCGAGGGCCGCGCCCCCATCTCCTCGACAAACACCCGGTAGCGCAGGCGCTGCGCCGCGGCGACCTCCTCGGGCGTGCTGGCAAGGCCGACCGTGAAGCGCGTCTGATCGAGCTGGATCACCGCTGGTCGGTCCCCTCACGTCCCACCGCAAACCCGGCGCAGATACCTAAATGGCGCGGCGCGCGGACGCAATGCCCGCGGTGTCCCACGGGTCTCGCCCCCGCTGCCGCACCCGCCTTAACCCCCCGTTAAGCAGGGGCGGTGCATGGATATCCTCACGCGGCGCCGGGCGGGTCGGCAAGCTCCAGGGTCACATGCGTCCCGTCGAGCACGACCTTTCCGGCATGTTCGAAATTGACCGTGATGCGGGACCCGATGATCGACTGCACCTGCCCCATCCCCCAGTCCGGGCGGTCCGGATGGACCACGAGATTGCCCGGTTCAAGGAATTCGTTCATGATTGACGCGATCCACCGGCGGACATTGCCATGATGGATGATCTTATGCTGCGCAGCGAAATCGACCTTGTGAGCCTCGTGGCATCGCGGCTCTGCCATGATCTGGTCAGTCCCATCGGGGCGATCGGCAACGGGGTCGAACTGTTGCGCGCGACCCAGGAAGGCTCGCCCGAGCTCGACCTGATCGACGAGAGCACCGCGAACGCGAGCGCCAAGCTGCGGTTCTTCCGCATCGCCTTCGGCGCAGCGAAGGCGGGCGAGACGGTCGAGACCCGCCAAATCGCCCAGATCCTCGCCGGGCTCTTCGGCTCCGGACGGCTGTCGGTCCGGTGGGAGGTGACGGCGCCGGACCGGGCGCGGGTGCAGCTCCTCTTTCTCGCCCTGCTCTGCGCGGAAAGCGCGCTGCCGCTCGGGGGCATGATCACGCTGACCGAATTCGGCGCGACCTCGCACCTGATCGCCGAGGGCAAGCGCACCCGCCTCGATCCGGCCGCCTGGGACCATCTGACCGATGGCGCGCCCTTCGAGGGGTGCTCCTCGGCGCAGGTCCACTTCCTGCTCGCCCGCCGCGCGGCGCAGACCGCGGGGATGGCGATCCGGCTTGCCCCGGCCGAGGGCGGCTTTGTCATGATGCTGGCACCGGCCTGAGATCCGCGCGAAACCGCGCCGCGTTGTCGCGGTAGCGGCGCGCGGACTGCCGCAGGGCCTCGGACGCGGCGGGGTCGAGCATCCGCACGACCTTGCCCGGCGCCCCCAGCACCAGGGCGCCCGGGGGGATGTCCTTTCCCTCGGTCACGATCGCCCCGGCCCCGATCAGGGCGCCAGCCCCGATCACGGCGCGGTTCATCACCGTGGCCCCCATGCCCACGAGCACCCCATCCGCGATGGTGCAGCCGTGGAGCAGTGCCTTGTGCCCCACGGTCACGTCCGCGCCGATGGTCAGGGGACATCCGGGATCGGTGTGCAGCACGCAGCCATCCTGCACGTTGCTGCCCGTCCCGATGTCGATCAGCTCGGTATCGCCGCGCAGGACGGCGTTGAACCACACGTTTGCGCCCGCCCGCAGCCGCACCCGACCGACCACGATCGCCCCGGGGGCGACCCACGCGCCCTCCTCGATCAGCGGCACCGCATCGCCCAGGGCATAGATCCCGCTCATCGCATGCGCTCCTCGAATTCCTGGTTCAGGCTCTGGACCCGGGCGACGAGGCCCGGCTGGCGGTCCCGCCGCAGCCGCTCGGCGCGCAGGATCGCGGTCAGATCGGCGGCACAGCCGTCCAGATCGTCGTTCACGAGGACGTAGTCGTATTCCGCCCAATGGCTGATCTCGGCGCGCGACTGGGCCATGCGGCGCGCGATCACCTCCGGCCCGTCCTGACCCCGGCCAATCAGGCGCCGCTCCAGCTCCGCGATCGCCGGGGGCAGGATGAAGATCGATACGGCAGCATCGCGCAGGCCCGAATTGCGGATCTGCTGCCC
>JANNOT010000158.1:0-3139 GCA_031399375.1 Paraoceanicella sp. | reverse complement strand
ACGATTTCTTCCTCGTCATCCGTTTCCTCCTCGGTCAGCCCGGCCATGAGGCGGCGCTGCTTGAGGTAGGCTTCGCGCTCGGCGGGGTCGGCCTCGAAATGGCGGATGATCGACATGGACACCACGCAGTCGGACGGTGCGAGGCGGATGCCGCGGACGCCGGTGGAGCCGCGCGACTTGAAGACGCGGATCTCGGTGGTGGAGAAGCGGATGGCGCGGCCGGTTTCGGTCACGAGCATGATGTCGTCCTGGTCGTCGGCGATGGCGGCGTTCACAAGGGTGATGCCCTCGGGGAGTTTCATCGCGATCTTGCCGTTGCGCATGACGTTGGCGAAGTCGGAGAGGTCGTTCTGGCGGACGTCGCCGTCGGAGGTGGCGAAGACGATCTGGAGGGTTTCCCACTCCGCCTCGGGCACGTCGACCGGCATCAGGGCGGCGATGGTGACACCTGCGGCGATCGGCAGGATGTTGACCATGGCCTTGCCCTTGGCGGTGCGGCCCGCAAGGGGCAGGCGCCAGGTCTTGAGCTTGTAGACCATCCCGTCGGTGGTGAAGAAGAGGAGCGGCGTGTGGGTGTTGGCGACGAAGAGGGTCGTCACCACGTCGTCCTCCTTGGTCTGCATCGAGGCGAGGCCCTTGCCGCCCCGGTTCTGGCTGCGGAACTCGGCGAGGGGGGTGCGCTTGATGTAGCCGCCGGAGGTGATGGTGACGACCATGTCCTCGCGCTCGATCAGGTCCTCGTCTTCCATGTCGCCGGCCCAGTCGACGATCTCGGTGCGGCGGGGGACGGCGAAAAGCTGTTTCATCTCGGTCAGCTCGGCGGAGATGATGGCCATGATCCGGTCGCGGGAGCCGAGGATCTCGAGGTAGTCCTTGATCCGGGCGGCGAGGTCTTCGAGCTCGTCGGTGATCTCCTTGACGCCGAGCGCGGTCAGGCGCTGGAGGCGGAGTTCCAGGATTGCGCGGGCCTGCACCTCGGAGAGGTTGTAGGTGCCGTCCTCGTTCACCGGGTGCGAGGGGTCGTCGATCAGCTTGAGAAAAGGAATGATCTCGCCCGCAGGCCAGCGCCGTGTCATCAGGCGGTCGCGTGCTTCGGCTGGGTCGGCGGAGGAGCGGATGGTGGCGACGACCTCGTCGACGTTGGAGACGGCGACGGCCAGGCCGCAGAGGACGTGGCTGCGCTCGCGGGCCCTGCGAAGCTCGAACGCGGTGCGACGGGCGACAACTTCCTCGCGGAAGCTGATGAAATGCGTGAGGAAATCGCGCAGGGCCAGTTGTTCGGGCCGCCCGCCGTTCAGCGCCAGCATGTTGCAGCCGAAGCTGACCTGCATCGGGGTGAAGCGGAAGAGCTGGTTCAAGACCACGTCCGGTGTCGCGTCGCGCTTCAGCTCGATCACCACGCGGACGCCGATGCGGTCCGATTCATCGGCGACGTTGGAGATACCCTCGATCCTTTTCTCGCGGACCATCTCGGCGATGATCTCGATCATCCGGGCCTTGTTCACCTGATAGGGAATCTCGTCGATGATGATGGCGAAGCGGTCCTTGCGCACCTCTTCGATCCGGGTATTGGAGCGGATGATGACGGAACCGCGACCCTCCAGATAGGCCTTGCGCGCGCCGGAGCGGCCGAGGATCAGCGCGCCGGTCGGAAAGTCGGGCGCGGGGATGATCTCCATCAGCGCCTCGGTCGAGAGGTCGGGATTGGCGATGAGGGCGAGGGTGCCGTCGATCACTTCGCCGAGGTTGTGCGGCGGTATCCGCGTTGCCATGCCGACGGCGATGCCTTCGGCTCCGTTGACGAGCATGTTCGGATAGCGGGCGGGGAGGACGGTAGGCTCGCGGTCCTTGCCGTCGTAGTTGTCCTGGAAATCGACGGTGTCCTTGTCGATGTCGGCGAGAAGGAAGGTTGCGGGCTTGCCCATCCGCACCTCGGTGTAGCGGAAGGCGGCGGCGGGGTCGCCGTCCATCGAGCCGAAGTTGCCCTGGCCATCGAGGAGGACGAGCGACATCGAAAACGGCTGCGCCATGCGGACGAGGGCATCATAGATCGCGCTGTCGCCGTGGGGATGGTACTTGCCCATCGTGTCGGCGACGGGGCGCGAGGATTTGCGGTAGGGCTTGTCGGGCGTGTTCCCGACCTCGTTCATCGCGTAGAGGATGCGGCGGTGGACCGGCTTCAGCCCGTCGCGCAGATCGGGAATGGCGCGCGAGACGATCACGCTCATCGCGTAATCGAGGTAGGCGGTCTTCATCTCGGCCGCGATGTCGATCTGCGGTCCGTGAGGCGCGGGACGATCCGGAGTTTCTTCCGCTTTGTCAGTGTCTTCCGGGATATCGGCCACGTTGACCTGCACCTTTCTGCGCTATGCTAGATTTAGCTGGCGAAAGGATACACCATCCAAGCTATGGGGTGCAATGCCGCGCGCCCGCGTGCCGCAGTGAAGGAGATGCGCGCGAAAAGCCGTTGTTTTCGCGAACCCTTCTGCCTTGCAGGAGCCGTATAGACCGGGACGGCACCTCGCGCCACATGCATCGGAACAAACCGCGGGCAAGCCGGTTGGGTCGACGAGCAGGAGCAGACTGCCAGATCACTCAGGAGACTTCGATGCCCAATCAGGACAGAGGCTCGGGAGACGCCCCGCGCCGGGGGTTTGCCTCGATGGACCATGACAAGCAGCGCGAGATTGCCAGCAAGGGGGGCAAGGCTTCCGGAGGCAATTTCAAGAACGATCCGGGGCGGGCTGCGGAAGCCGGCGCAAAGGGTGGAGAGATGTCCGGAGGCAATTTCAAGAACAACCCCGAGCGGGCGGCAGAAGCCGGCAGGAAGGGTGGCGAGGCGTCGGGCGGCAACTTCGCAAACGACCGCGCGCGGGCTGCCGAAGCCGGTCGCAAGGGCGGGCGGGCCTGAGCCTCAGCTGAAGGCACCTGTCCTGAGCTCGGCAGCCTTGGGGTTGGCGCGGAGGAGCATCCCGTAAAGATCGCGGGGGTCGTCCGGGTCGGCGATCATGTCGAGGCTTTCGAACTGGCCGGTCGCGCGGGACTGGGCCAGGATGTAGCGCAGTGCCGCAAAATCCTCGATCGCGAAGCCGACGCTGTCGAATAGCGTGACCTCGGACGCGCTGGTGCGGCCCTGGGT